>JACCSN010000671.1 GCA_013812985.1 Hyphomicrobiales bacterium
CTCTTCCGATGCAACAACGTTGGCCAATCCGCCTCTGGGTAGTTCGTCATGGCGAAAGCGCCGGGAACGTTGCACGCGACGCTGCCCATGCGGCTGGGCTCACCCAGATCGATATCGCCGACCGCGATGTAGATGTGTCTCTGAGTGCCCTTGGCGAGGAGCAGTCCAGAGCTCTTGGGCGATGGTT
This sequence comes from Hyphomicrobiales bacterium, assembly GCA_013812985.1. The sequence continues at coordinate 188 of JACCSN010000671.1, forward strand.
TGCGAATATGGGCGTGCAGGAGCGGCCCGAAATCGTTCTGACATCCCCGTATCGGCGATCGTGTCGCACAGCTGAGCTGATCCGTATCAGCGGCGGTCTGGCGCCTAATCCGGAGGTGATCGTTGATGAGAGGCTTCGAGAAAAAGAGTTCGGGATACTCGATCGCCTGACCCGTTCGGGAATCGAGCAGCAATATCCCGAGCAGGCCGAGTTTCGACGGCTGTTAGGCAAATTCTATCATCGACCGCCTGGAGGAGAGAGCTGGTGCGATGTGATCCTGCGGCTTCGAAGCGCCCTTGACACGGTCAGCTTGCATCACAGCGGAAGGAGAGTTCTGATCGTTGGACATCAGGTCGTGGTGCTCTGCATGCGCTATCTGCTGGAGGACCTGAACGAAGAGCAGATTCTCTCGATCGACGCTGAAGCCGACGTGGCGAACTGCGCGGTCACCGAATATGCCTTCGACCCTGGCCGAGGTAAGGATGGCGGTTTGACGCTGCAGCGCTACAACTTCGTCGCGCCGCTGGAGCGTGCCGGCGCGCCGGTCACGACCGAACCCGACGCTAAGGTCGCCGCGCGATGACCGTCAGGACGATTACACCGGAGTTCCTGGCGCAAAATCCTCTTCCGGTGCACGACAGCGCGGGGGACAAGGGCTCGCGCGGACGTGTTCTCGTCATCGGGGGAAGCGTCGAAGTTCCGGGCGCTGTTTTGTTGGCCGGAACCGCGGCCCTGAGAGCCGGCGCCGGCATTCTCCAGATCGCCACGTCCCGAACCGTCGCGCCGCATGTAGGCATAGCGCTGCCCGAATCCATGGTGATCGGCTTGCCGGAGACGCACGCCGGTGAGATCGATCCGGCGGCTTCCGAGCTGCTCATCCAGCGTGTCTCCGCCTGCAAGTCCGTCCTGATCGGGCCGGGCATGATGGATCGGGAAGCCGCGGGTCGGCTGACGAGTGAAATTATTGCCGGAGCGGAAGGACCGGTCTTCGTTGTGGATGCGGCGGCGCTTACGGGGCTCCGGGACGACACTGAACTGCTCCGCAGTTACGCAGGCCGAGTCGTCATTACGCCACATGCCGGCGAGATGGCGACCTTCCTCAATGTAGGTCGGGAGGACGTCGTCGCGGATCCGCTTGGTGCGGCAAGGCAGGTAGCTCAAGCGGCGCAATGCGTGGTCGTCATGAAAGGCGCCCGGACTCATATCGTCAGTCCGGCGGGCGAGGCGTGGTCCTGTGAGGAGGGGAACGTCGGCCTGGCCACCTCCGGATCCGGCGACGTGCTGGCCGGCATCATTTCCGGGCTCCTCGCGCGAGGAGCCTCTCCTGTTACCGCGGCACAATGGGGTGTTTACATGCATGCCGCAGCGGGAGATCGCTTGGCGGTTGCGATGGGACAAGTAGGATTCCTAGCGAGGGAGCTCCTGGCGGAAATACCCAGCCTTGCAATGCCTTCCAAAACGCCGGCGTTGGGACGTTGATGGAATCGCGAACACGTCAGAGGGAGCGGGGGGCATCGAAGCATCCGATCCTCTCGGCTCCCAAGTCTGCAACCCTGAGCGCTCAGGGCTGACGACGCAGAGGATCGAGTAGGCCGGGCTCGGATCGAGATTCAACCGGCCTGAAGCCGCGGCGTCCCGCGGGGGATGCTTTCACGCGTGCAAGTGCGGCTTCTGAGCCAAATCGGAGAGCGCCTTGTCAAGGCAGGAAAAGGCTTCGTCCGGGCTTCAAGGTTCTATCCGCGAACGCCTCGGTGGTCTTCGTCACTTGCCATCCTTGTTTCACCTGGTTTGGCAAGCCAGCCCTTCTTTGACACTCACGAGCCTCACCCTTCGCGTCGTACGCGCGGTGTTGCCTGTCCTCATCCTGTATGTCGGCAAGCTCATTCTCGACGAGGTGGTCGCGCAGTCTCAGCTGCCTTCTTCTCATTTCAGCTTCTCCGACTTGCTGACGGGAGGGCGGCTACATCGTCTTGGCGCGTTGGTCGCTTTCGAGCTCTGCCTGGCGTTGCTGACCGACATGCTTGGGCGGGCGACCACTCTCGTCGATAGCCTTCTGTCGGAGCTCTACAGCAACTTCGCCAGCGTGCTGGTTATGGAACATGCCGCCACCCTTGATCTTGAGCAGTTCGAAAGCAGCGAGCTGCAGGATCAGATCGAACGTGCGCGCCGACAGGTCACCGGCCGTACGACGCTGATGACCCAGCTATTCGGCCAGCTTCAGGACGCACTCACTGTTGCCTCCCTTGCTGCCGCGCTTGTGGCCTACGCGCCGTGGCTCATCGGCCTGTTGCTCCTCGCGATCCTGCCCGCGTTTCTTGGCGAAGCGCATTTCAATGCGCAGGGCTACAGGCTCAACTACTTCCGTACGCCGGAACGGCGTCAACTCGACTATCTGCGTTACCTCGGCGCCAGCGTGGAAACGGCGAAGGAGGTCAAGCTCTTTGCGCTCAACGCATTCCTGCTCGATCGCTTCCGCGGCTTCGCGGAACGGATGTTTCGAGAAAATAGCCGGCTGGCGGTGCGCCGGGCTGCTTGGGGCGGATCCTTCGCCGCCCTCGGGTCGCTTGCCTACTACGCGTCCTATGCCGTTATCGCCTGGCGAACGGTCCAAGGCCAGTTCAGCATCGGGGATCTCGGGTTCCTGGCTGGGTCATTTCTTCGCCTGCGGGGATTGCTGGAAGGGCTGTTGCTAGGCTTTTCCCAGGTTGCCGGGCAGGCGTTGTATCTGGAAGATTTGTTCTCCTTCTTCGGCATTCGGCCGAGGATCGTGTCCTCAGCCAGCCCGCTGCCTTTCCCGAATCCCATCGAGACCGGTATCGTCTTCGAGAATGTCGGCTTCCGTTATCCGCAAGCTGATCGTTGGGCAGTTCGTGGGTTGAGCCTCGCGCTCCATGCCGGGGAGGTTCTCGCCCTGGTGGGCGAAAACGGCGCAGGCAAAACGACGATTGTGAAGCTGCTTACCCGTTTGTACGAACCCAATGAGGGTCGCATTCTCCTCGATGGCCGCGATCTTCGAGACTACGACCTCGCCGAAATACGGAGCCATATGGGCGTGATCTTCCAAGATTTCGTCCGCTTTCATCTAACGGCGGGTGAGAACATCGCTATGGGTCGGGTCGCAGGGGTCAAGGACCATGACCGTGTGCGCGCCGCTGCCGAACGGAGCTTGGCGAATCAGGTCATCGAGCGGCTGCCGCGAGGCTATGAGCAGGCGCTTGGAAAGCGCTTCAATGACGGCGTCGATCTCTCGGGCGGCGAATGGCAGAAGATCGCAATCGCCCGGGCCTATATGCGCGACGCGGACATTCTGGTTCTCGATGAGCCCACGGCCGCGCTGGACGCCCGATCCGAGTACGAAGTCTTCCGGCGCTTTCGTGACTTGAGCCGAGGCAAAACTGCGATCCTGATTTCGCATCGGTTTTCGACGGTTCGCATGGCGGACAGAATCCTTGTCATCGAAGGCGGTCAGGTCATCGAGAGTGGCACGCACGAGGAGCTTGTTTCAGCACGCGGCCGCTATGCGGAGCTGTTCGAGCTACAGGCAGCTGGTTACCGCTGAGCGAACTGCAAAGCGCCACTCTTGCCCTGCAATATCGGTCACGGCTCGACCGCCCTCATCACCTCGGCCAGGATTTCGTAGGAACGCAACCGGGTCTGGTGATCGTAGATCGCAGCGGCTACGATGAACTCGTCGGCGCCGGTGCGTTCTATGAGCAGTTGCACGCCACGGCGCACCATTTCGGGCGACCCGACGACGGAACAGGACAGCATTCTCGAGGCCTGCCCCTTTTCCATCTGCGACCAGTAAGATTCGATGTCATCGATGGGCGGCGGGAGCTTGCCGCGCGTCCCGCGGAGAAGGTTTGCGAAGCTCTGTTGCGCCGAGGTGAAGAGCCGCCGCGCCTCCTCGTCGGTGTCGGCGGCGATCACGTTCACGCCGACCATGGCATAGGGCTGGTCGAGCTGTTCGGAAGGCTCGAACTTTTCGCGATAGATGTGCAGAGCCGGCATGAGCGCGTCCGGCGCGAAATGCGAGGCGAAAGCATAGGGAAGCCCGAGCATGGCGGCGAGCTGGGCTCCGAAGAGGCTCGAGCCGAGGATCCAGAGCGGCACGTTCGTGTCCGTCCCGGGGACCGCCTGGACCGTCTGGCCCGTCCGAAGCGGGCCGAGCAGCGCCTGCAATTCCAGGACGTCCTGCGGAAACGTATCGGCGTTGGCAGGATTGCGGCGCAGCGCCCGCAACGTCTGCTGGTCGGTGCCGGGGCGCGGCCGAGACCGAGATCAATCCGGCCGGGATAGAGCGTCGCCAAAGTCCCGAACTGCTCGGCGATGAGCAGAGGCGAATGGTTGGGCAACATGATCCCGCCGGCCCCGATGCGGATCGTGGTCGTTCCGCCAGCTACGTGGCCGATCACCACCGAAGTTGCGGCGCTCGCGATTCCCACCATGTTGTGGTGCTCCGCCAGCCAGAAGCGGCGATAGCCGAGGCGTTCGGCGTGTTGCGCCAAGTCCAGCGAATGCCGCAGCGCGTCAGCCGCACTGGCGCCCTCGGAAACGAACGCGAGATCAAGCACGGACAAGTGTATCATTCGGCGCGTTTTCCGCTTCGCGCTTTGCGTATAGCCGAATGCGCTATGAGGACCGGTCGACCCGACAGATCAGGTCCTGGTCCTGGATGCACCCCGACCTGGCCAGCCGAGCTCACCAGTCGCCCCCGTCGAGGTCGGCGAATGGCGGGGATCGCGGTGCGGAGCGGTTTGGACCCGATGCTGGAAGCCGGCCAGGATTGAAGGGCGACAGGTCGACGCTGCGTGCGGCGCCATCCAAGATCAGCTCGGCCATGGCCTCGCCCGTGGCCGGGGCGTTCAGAATGCCCCAGACGCTGTGGCCGGTGGCTACATAGGCGCCGATCACGCCGCGGATCTGGCCGATCAGCGGCAGGCCATCCTGCGTCACCGGGCGGAAGCAGGCCTGCCTCGTGACGATCCTGCTCTCGGCCAGCACAGGCGAGAGCTGGCCGCATAGGGCCTGGAGGCGTTCCAGGGCGCCCGGATCCGGCGCCACCTTGGCGGGATCGACGGGAAGCGGGCTGTCGCTCGAAATACCGCAAACCCAGGCGGTCCCATCGGCGCGCGGAAAGACCTCCGGCGATTGCGCCTGTCCGGTCGCCTCTCGCGCTTCCAGGAAGAGAGCGTCGGCCGAAAGCCTGTCGCCTGTCGCGAATACGAGGCTGTGGCCTTTGGAGCCATGGACGGCCGGGAGCGGCAGCCATCGCGAGGCCAGACGCGACCATGGTCCCATGGCGATTACGACAGCGTCGCCCTCGATCGTCTCGCCGTCCACTTGGACGCCTATGATCCTTTGCTCGTCCGCCCCGCGAATGACGGCCTGGACTTCTCCCAGGCGCAGCTCGGCGCCCATTGCTCCGGCGGCGCGCATCATGGCGGCGGTGAACTGGCCTGGATGGACCTGCGCCGTCGTTTCCGTCGTGCCCAGGCGGCGATCCAGCACCACGTCCTGCGAAAGCCAATCGACACCCCGGCCGACCGCGCGGGGCCTGGCCGAACGGCCTGCGCCGCCGACGCCGCTATATGTCGTCAGGCGGCGGTAACCCCAGTCGCCCTCCAGCTCGTCCGTGAGGCTCGCATGCAGAGCAAAACTCCGCCGCGCCAAGCACTCCAGCGGGCTTCCGTCGCACCAGTCCAGCGCCAGGAAGCCGCCCGACTTGCCCGACGCGGCGCAGGCCAGCCCGGTTCGCTCGATGACGATCGGCTTCGCCCCGCGGCGGCTCAGGAAATAAGCGATCGCGACCCCGATGACGCCGCCGCCGCAGATGAGTACGCGCATTTATGCCCTTTGACTCCGATCAGCGGGATCTGAGGTTCCTATACGTGATAGAGGCGTGAAGTCCTGCCCATGCCGCGCCTCCATCGCGCCGCTTGCGCATGGCCCGCTAATTAGGTGCCGCAGAACGTCTGTTGGACGCGCTCGTGCGGCTTAGGCGGGTCGGCGTAGCGCGCGAAGTGCG
>JACCSN010000680.1 GCA_013812985.1 Hyphomicrobiales bacterium
TCGTTCGGTACGAGCATCACGTGCGAATTGAGGACACCATCCAGCGCGAGAAGAATCTCAAGCGTTGGCTGCGCAAATGGAAGCTCGCCCTGATCGAGAAAGACAATCCGCAATGGCGCGATCTCTACCCGGAGATGCTTGAGGAGTTTGGATTTGCAACGGCTGAGGAATAGCGCTTTGGGTGCTCGGGTCTCGCTTCGCTCGTCCGAGGATGACGGGGATCAAAGGCTGGGCTAGGCTTCCCGCCTGATGAACTACACCTTCCAGTTCAGCGAGGTCTTCAAGGAGCTCCCCTACCTCCTGGCCGGCGCGGTCGTGACGCTGGAGGTGGCGTTCCTGTCCTTCTGGCTCGGCGCGGTGATCGGCCTCTTCGGGGCCCTCGGCAAGGTCTATGGCGGCGCGCCGCTCAAACGCGCCATCGCCGCCTATGTGGTGTTCTTCACCAACACGCCGGCGCTGGTGCAGATTTTCTTCCTGTTCTACGCCCTGCCGGATTTGGGCATCCTCCTGTCGCCCATGACCGCCGTCATCATCGGCATCACGCTGAATTCCGGTGCCTATCTGACCGAAATCTTGCGCGCCGGCATCATCTCCGTTCGCCAGGCCGAGCTGGAAGCGGCCGAGACGCTCGGCATGACGCGCGGGCAGATTGTCGGCTATGTCATGCTGCCGCACATCGCCCGCACCATCTACGCGCCGCTCTCCAACTTCTTCGTCTGGCTGGTGCTCGGCAGTTCCATGGCCGCCGTTTTCGGCGTGGAGGAGTTGACCGGCCGCGCCGTCAACATCTCAACCTCGAACCTCCGCCACATCGAGACCTTCACCGTCGTGGCGGTGATCTACATCGCGCTCACCTTCGTGGCGTCCATCTTCCTGGCACTGGTCGGCCGCTGGGCCTTTCGCGTCAAGGCGAGGATATTTTAGATGCTCGACCGGCTGATCGAGGAGGCGCCGCGCTTCTTCAACTACTACAACCTGATCTTCATCCTGCAGGCGGCGGGCCGCACGCTCGCCATGACGGTGATCGGCTGCACCGTCGGCTTCGTCTTCGGCTTGATCCTCGCCGTCATCCGGCAGGCGAAGTCGCCCCTGGCGCTGCCCCTCCGGCTTACCGCCATCGTCTATGTCGAGATCTTCCGCCGCATCCCGTTCCTGGTGATCCTTTTCATCGTGCTTTTCGCCGTGCAGGCCTTCGCGCCGAACGCCTCGCTTTACGCGATCGCGATCATCTCCATCTGCCTGCTCTCGACCGCCTTCCTCTCCGAGGTGATCCGCGCCGGCCTGGAATCCGTGCCGCGCCAGCAGATCGAGGCGGCCGAAGGGCTGAACTTCAGCTACGCGCGCACGCTCTTCCATGTCATCATACCGCAAGCCTGGAAGATCATCCTGCCGCCGGCCGTCGCCTTCATGGTCATGTTCATCAAGGACACCTCGCTCGCCTCGCAGATGGGCGTGGTGGAGCTGACCTTCACGGGAAAGTCGCTCGTCAACCGCGGCTTCTCTCCCGTCCTCGGCTTCGGCGCCATCCTCGTCTTCTACTTCCTCCTGTCCTATCCTCTAAGCCGCCTCGGCGCTTATCTGGAGACGCGTCTTGCATCACCTCGAAGCAAAGGGGCTCGCCAGCTCCTATGGACAAGCGCAAGTCCTCAAGGGGGTGTCCCTGTCGGTGGACAAGGGTGAGGTCGTCAGCCTGATCGGCCCGTCGGGATCGGGCAAGAGCACGCTGCTGCGGGTCCTGATGGGGCTGACCCCGCCGACTGCCGGCTCTGTCCACGTCGCGGGCCTGCCGATCGACTATTCGTCCCGGAAAAGCGTGCGCGCGCTCCGCGACCGGATGGCGATCGTGTTCCAGCAGTTCAACCTCTTCCAGAACATGGACGTGATGCGCAACATCACCATCTCGCCGCTCAAGATCAAGAAACGCCCGCGGGCCGAGGTTGAGCAGGAGGCGACCCGCCTGCTCGCCAAGGTAGGCCTCTCGGAAAAGCACCATGCCTATCCCGACGAGCTCTCCGGCGGCCAGCAGCAGCGCGTCGCCATCGCGCGCGCACTGGCGATGCGGCCGAATGTGCTGTTGTGCGACGAAATCACCTCCGCGCTCGATCCGGAGCTCGTCAACGAGGTGCTGCGCGTGGTCGAGCAACTGGCCAAGGACGGCATGACGCTGATTCTCGTCACCCATGAAATGCGATTCGCCCGCGACGTCGGTACCAAGCTGGTGTTCATGCATCAGGGC
>JACCSN010000686.1 GCA_013812985.1 Hyphomicrobiales bacterium
TTCTTCCCGGGCATCTCGGATATGAGCCATCTCGGCCAGATCGATCCGCACATGCTCTCCGCCGTCGCCGCCAATACACCGGCCTGGGGCTTCGGCATCCCCGCGCCGACCGGCGAGCAGCACGCCGGCGTGCCGATCGTCAATGCCGGCCCTTGGGGGCGCGACTACCACACGCCGCTAGAAAGGATGCATACCGGCTATGGATTCGAGATTTTGCCGGAGCTTCTCTTAAAAATCATCCGCAATGTCCTGAGGCCCGATTGACGCCTTGCGAGCGGGCCGGCGCCGCACCCTTGCGCATCGCGCCTCCATGGCCCATTTAGCCCGCATCGACTTTGGCCGGACGACCTGGGCCGCCTTCGCTTCCGTTGGCGCACGTTCAGACTATCCCCAAGACTCGACTAAACCGGACAGGGCGGCGCGGCCGGCTATGTCCACGTGCAGACTCGTAAGTGAAGGACGACCCATGAAAACGGGAATCGTGAAATTCTACAATAGCCAGAAGGGCTACGGATTCATCGCGCCGGATGACGGCGGCAAGGATGTCTTCGTTCATGCGACCGCGCTGGAGCGCGCCGGCATGATGGGCCTGGTCGAAGGCCAGAAGATCTCCTTCGAGGTCCAGACCGATCGCCGCAACGGCAAGGACGCCGCGACGAATCTCGAGCAGATTTGATCCGCCGTGTCGAACCCGCTTGCCGGGTTTGCCGCGATTTTCAGCCGCCGCTCCTCCCGAGCGGTGGCTTTTTTCGTTCAGTCGAGGTAAAGGACCTGCATGGCGAAAGAAGAACTCATCACCTTTGAAGGGCTTGTCACCGAGCTTCTGCCGGACGCCCGCTTCCGCATCCAGCTCGACACCGGGCATTCGGTCGTCGCCTACACGGCCGGAAAGATGAAGAAGCACCGCATCAAGACGCTGGCCGGCGACCGCGTCACCGTCGAGATGTCGCCGTACGATCTGGAGAAAGGGCGGCTCGTGTTCCGCCACAAGGACGAGCGCGCCACCGCGGCGCCGCGGCCGGTGCCGCGCGGGAATTTCCGCCGGCGCTGAGCGCCGTCGCGGCCGCTGCGCCGCCGAAAAAAATTCCCGGTTGTTGTTTTGAAGGGCTTGCAGAATCAGGGCTTCGCGGCCAGATTTCCGCCGTCCGCAACAAACTGAAAGGAGGTGATCCAGTGTCTCATTGTCTCAACCCGCGTTCGCCGGTGTCGCAGGCCTGGAATCTCGCCTCTCATGAGATTCGCGCCGCTTAAAGAGCGGCGGAAGGTCAGCCCCGCGCGATTCGCGGTCTGGCAATGGAAGGGCTGCCCTCGATCAGGTGATCAGGGCGGCCCTTCTTGCTTCTGGCGGCGGATCAGTCGTCGATTTCCATGACGGCCCCGGTCTCGCCGTCGATTGTGACCTCGAGATCCTCGCCCATCGCGTCCATTCCCTCGACCTCGTAGTGGCCGTCCCACCAGCGCTTGTCGACGCTTTCCACCACCGCCACGCCGTTCATCATTGCGATGACGCGGGCATCGTCGGCCATGATCCCGGCGGCGCCGACCATTGGCGGCTGAACAATGATCGCAGGCTCTCCGACGATCAGAGCGGGTTCCTGGATCACCATCTGGGCGAGCCCCGCCGTCGGCGCGAGGGCGAGGGCTCCGAGCAGCGCGGAACGAAGAAGATTGGGCATTGATGAGCACTCCTGCGTTTTGAAGGGGGTAACAATCGACCTCAAGGCCGGCGGGGCATAAAGACTTTGCAATGATGGTTCCGGTATGGCGGCTTTACGCCGCCAGCTCGGCAATGACGGCATCGAGCACCAGCCAGCCTTCCCGGCTGGCGCGGAGCCGCCCCGCCGTCGAGCGCTCGATGAAACCGCCATCGAGCAGGGTTTGGACGCGGCGCGGGTCGAGCGCGCGGCCGCTCAGGGCGGAATAGCGCTCCGGTAGGATGCCTTCGCGAAGCCGCATGCCCATGAGCAGCATCTCGTCGGCCGATTCATGCCCGCTCAGCCTGTCCTCCGCGGTAAGACCGTGCCCCCCCTCCTCGACCCGATCCAGCCAACGTTCCGGCTGCCGCTCGGCGGAGGTGGCGACCTTGGCGCCGCCGACGGTGATCCGGCCATGCGCGCCCGGGCCGACACCCACATAATCGGCGTAGCGCCAATAGGTCATGTTGTGGCGGCTTTCCGCCCCTGGCGCGGCATGGTTGGAGATTTCGTAGGCGGGCAGCCCGTGCGCCTCCGTCACCTCCTGCGTGAGGGCGAAGAAATCCGCCTGAAGCTCCGGCTCGGGCATTTGGAGCTTGCCGGCCGCATGCAGGCGGGCGAATGGCGTCCTGGTCTCGATCGTCAGCTGATAGAGCGACAGGTGGTCGGCCGCCATGGCGTTCGCAAAATGGAGCTCGTCGCGCCAGTCCTCAAGAGTTTGATGCGGCCTGGCATAGATCAGGTCGAAGGAGAGCCGCGGAAAGACGGCGCGGGCAAGCTCGACCGCACGCCGCGCCGCCGCGGAATCATGGATGCGCCCGAGCCCCTTCAGCGCGGCGTCATCCAGCGACTGCACGCCGAGCGAGACGCGGTTCACGCCGGCGGCCCGGTAGCCGCGAAAACGCTCCGCCTCGACGCTCGACGGGTTGGCTTCCAGCGTCACCTCGGCGAACGGCGCGATCGCCCACAGGCCGGCGATGCTGTCAAGCACCGCGCCCACCGTCTCCGGCCGCATCAGCGACGGCGTGCCGCCGCCGAGGAAGATCGAAGTGACGGCGCGGCCGGGGGCGAGCGCGGCGAAATGGGCGAGCTCGCGCGCGAAAGCCGCGGCGTAGCGCTTCTCGTCGACGGGCGCGTGGCGGACGTGCGAGTTGAAGTCGCAATATGGGCACTTGGCCGCGCAGAACGGCCAGTGGACGTAGATGCCGAAGGCGGTCGCGCTTTCGGGGACTTCCGAGGGCTCGGTTCTGGCATGGCGCCGACCGGGTCTGTCTCGTTCAGAGGCATGCTGTCCACGATATGAACCTGGTCCGAACCGATCCTCGATCAGAGCCGACACTCGGTCACCTGTCCTCCGCGCTGAGCGCAGGTGATCTTTCGGCCCTGATAGCTCTCTTGAGCGTTTCGTTGATGCGGCTCTCCCAGCCTGGCCCGGCGGCCCGGAAATGATCGAGAACCGCGCGATCCAGGTGAATGGCGACCTGCTCTTCCGCTGATGCGGCCTGGGGAGCAGCCCGATCGGGCTGACGCTTGGTGAGCGCGGCGTAAAGCTCCGGCGGCAGCACTTCCGCAGCCGGGCGCATCGCTGCAATCTCCCCTTGCGTGAGTTCAGGGTTGTCGGGATCTTGGGCGATACCGGCCTGAATGCGGGCTTCTTCTTCGTCGGAGATCGGGGGAAGATCGTGCTTAACCCTCTTCATAGAGCCTCCTTTCCTGGCGATTGACTGGCCGGACGCTGATCAGTGAGATTGCCTCTGTGCCAAGTAGCGAGAATATCAGAATCACGAGCCTGCTCCGCAGCCTCCGATGGCTTTGAAGCGAGCACGCCCGTCCCGGCCGGGGTACGTAGGCGACACGATGGCGGTGTTGAAGTCGAACTCGGTTTCTACGTCCGCGAAATCCAGGCTGTGTTCCTGAAGATTACGCTGCCGCTTCACTTCATCCCAGACAATTCTCATGGGCTGTTTGGCTTGAGTTCAGTGTGAACTTTCCGCTGCGGGGAGGCAGTCGCGCGCGAAGAGCCGGAAAGCGCGCGCCCTGTGGGACAGGGCCGCCGGTTGGCCCGGCCGCCAGCCGTGCTTCTCCGCCGCGCTCATCTCGCCGAAGGTGCGGTCGTGGCCCTCGGGCAAAAAAATCGGATCGTAGCCGAACCCGCGATCGCCGCGCGGCGGCCAAACGAGAGTTCCGTCCACCCTGCCGACATAGGTGCTGATCTCTCCATGCGGTTCGGCGAGCGAGAGCGCGCAGACGAAACGGGCGCGGCGTTGCTCGGGGTGCGTCGCGTCGGCCTCGCGGAGCTTCTCCTCGACAAGCTGCATCGCCGCGGCGAAATCCTTGGCCGGCCCGGCCCAGCGCGCCGAATAGATTCCAGGAGCGCCGTGAAGCGCATCCACCGCGAGGCCGGAATCGTCGGCGAGAGAGTACAGGCCGGAGGCGTCCGCGGCGGCACGCGCCTTCAGTACCGCATTCGCCTCGAACGTCTCGCCGGTTTCCTCCGGCTCGGCAAGGCAGAGCTCGGCGGCGGAGCGGATGTCGAAGCCGAACGGGCCGAGGAGATCGACGATCTCGCGGGCCTTTCCCGGATTGTGGCTCGCCACCACGATCGGCCCAGGTTTCAGGCGCATGTTTCGCTCAGGCGACCGACATTTTTTGCAGGTCGACGAGCCGGCGGATGCCGCCACGCGCCAGCTCCAGCATGGCGAGGAAATCCGCCTCGCTGAACGGCGCCCCTTCCGCGGTGCCCTGCACTTCGACGATCCCGCCCGAACCGGTCATGACGAAATTCGCGTCCGTCCCGGCTTCCGAATCTTCGAGGTAATCGAGGTCGAGCACGGGGGTGTCCTGGACGACGCCGCAGGAGATGGCGGCGACATGATCGCGGACGACATTGTCTCCGATCATGGAGCGTGCCCGCATCCAGGCCAGCGCGTCGTGCAGCGCCACCCAGGCGCCGGTGATGGCGGCCGTCCGCGTGCCGCCATCCGCCTGCAGCACGTCGCAATCGACCGTGATCTGCCGCTCGCCGAGCGCCTTGAGATCGACGACGGCGCGCAGCGAGCGGCCGATCAGGCGCTGGATCTCGTGCGTGCGCCCGCCCTGATGGCCCGATGTCGCCTCGCGGCGCATGCGGTCGTGGGTGGAGCGCGGCAGCATGCCGTATTCGGCCGTCACCCAGCCCTTGCCGCCGC
>JACCSN010000587.1 GCA_013812985.1 Hyphomicrobiales bacterium
AAGGAGATCTCATGAAGAAAATACTCGCACTTGCGACCTTTGCAACGGTCGGGGCTCTGGCCCCATGGGCGAGCGCCACGGCCGCTGAATATGAAGTCCAAATGCTGAACAAGGGATCGGACGGCACGATGTGGGAATTCAGCCCCGCGTTCCTCAAAATTCAGCCAGGCGACAGCGTGACCTTCGTCCCGGCGGACAAGGACCATAATTCCGAAACCACACAGGACCTTGTCCCCGAAGGCGCTGAGCCCTGGAGGGGCAAGCTGAACGAGGCGGTCACAGTCACCTACGAGACGGAGGGGGTTTACGCCTACAAATGCCTGCCGCATGCCGGTCTGGGGATGGTCGGCGTCATCCAGGTGGGCGACGGCACGGACAATCTTGATGCCGTGATGGACGCGAAGGTGCCAGGGAAGGGTAAGACCCGCCTGGCTGATTTGGTCGCACAGGTGGGCAGCTGAGCGCTCGATACTGGTTCAGAATATTCCGGTGAAGCGATCCGATGTCGTTGGACGGCGGGGACTGAAAGTCCTCACCGTTCAACGGATTGGACGTTCAGCATCAGCGCCGAAGTAACAAGCTCGGCGGACCTGTCGTCAAAGCGACGCGCGCAAGGGAATGCGACAGGTTGGGGGAGGATATCGGATGTTGACCAGGCGCGTGTTCTTGGCGTTGGCTGCTTTCTTCGCCCTCGGCTCACCGCGCGGATCGGCGCATGAACTCCAATCCGATCCTAAGTTCCTGCGCCAGATCGTCTCCGATCCGACCGGAGAGCCGGCTGGAACAATCGTAATCTCGACCGGCGAGTTCTTCCTCTATTTGGTGCTCGAAAACGGTATGGCTCTGCGGTACGGCGTAGGAGTCGGCCGAGACGGCTTCGCTTGGACTGGGCTTGCGGAAGTCGGACGCAAGCGGAAATGGCCGGTGTGGACTCCGCCGCCGTCAATGATACGACGGGAGCCAAAGCTCGCAAGATGGCGCAAAAGCATGCCGGGCGGTCTTGAAAACCCGCTGGGGGCGAGAGCCCTCTACCTCTACAGGGACGGTCGCGACACGCTCTTTCGAATTCATGGCACGAACGAGCCTTGGACGATCGGCACCGCGGCGTCGTCCGGATGCATTCGTCTGACAAACAGCGATGTCACTGATCTTTATGGACGTGTCCCGCTCGGAGCGCGGGTTATAGTCGGGACCTAAGCCGCATTTCAGGACTTCGGGAAGAACTCTTCGGTCAACCCGAAGAGGCGATAGGTCAGCAGTCCCACCCACTCGTGAGCGGCAAGGTCCAGCAAGGCAAGCCCTTCCGACACGGCAGCGCTGAAGCCGAGGTTCCCAGAACCTCCCAGTGTCCGAAAATCGACGGGATAGGGGACGACCGCGAAGCGCTGAGCGCGGAAGCAAGCAACGGCCCGCGGCATGTGATTTGCCGAGGTCACCAGGATCCATTGCTCGTCTGCCTTGGGCGCCATCGCCGCCTTGGTCTCGGCGGCATTCTCGCACGTGTTCCGCGACCGCTCCTCCATTTCGATGCGGTTTTCTGCGACGCCGAGATCGATCAAGAGGTTTCTACCCGCGGCTGATTCGCTGACCGTTCCGGTGGGAAGGATGTGGCTGGCGCCACCCGACAAGAACACCCGAGCCTGTGGAAAGCGCCGGCTCAGGTCGGCGACACTGGTGAGCCGCTCCCCGCCCTCGTTCAATGCGACCTGACCGCGCTCTCCCGTGAGGTGCGTATCGACAGCGCCTCCAAGAAGAATGATGCCTGATACAGGCCCGCTGATCTCCGGGATCGGAAAGCGGCCTTCAAGCGCGCCGAGCAGGGCCGGGCCGAGGGGAGTCCAGCCGGCGACCGCGAGAAAGGTGCTTGCGGCGAGAAGCGTAGCGCGGCTCCAGCGCACGCTTATGAAGCTCAGGCCCACTCCCGCGATCGCAATCAGGGCGATGAGGTTTGAGGGCGTGAGAAAAAAGTCCAGAAGCTTAGAAATTAAGAAGAACATCGGCCGCCTTGGTCCTGTCCCGTTCGGTGCACGGGTTCGCGGACGGCAACTTGCCCAAGGCCCGTTAAGGTTCAGCTACAAGGAACGCCGATACGGAAAGGGGCCGAGGTGTGGGCGCGCTTGTGGGCTCCTGCGTGAGTCTCAGGCCGCGACGTCGATGATCATGGTCAGGCCGCCGGCGCCGTCTTCCTCGACGTTGTTGTTCGTCGTGTGGTGCGGGATGTGGCAATGGATGATCCACTTGCCCGGGCGCTGCGCGGTCCAGATCACATCGTAGCGCTGTCCGGGCCCCACATTCACCGTATCGGCAAGGAAGCGCGCACCCTCCGGCAAGGTCTCTCCATCCCGCGCCAGGACTTGAAACGGCCCGCCATGCACATGCATCGGATGGATGAAGTTGTTGTTCGAGCCGACGAAACGCAGCTTCACAGTCTCTCCGACCCGCATCCTGATCGTCTCGGTGGCCGGATAGGCCTTGCCGTTGATCGTGAAGAAGTTCGGCAGCGCTCCCTCCATCAGCATGGCGGGGTAGGTCAGCCATTCGCGCTTCAGCCACTCCTGAAGCTGGATTGTGTAGTCGTAATCGGCCGGGAGCGCGGCTGCCGGGTCGCGCGGCTCGATCAGGAGCGCGCCGTAGAGCCCGAGTGCTTGCTGGCGGTCGGCATGGTCGTGGGTATGGTAGAAGTAAGTGCCGGACTGGATGACATCGAACGCGTAGGTGTAGCGCCCGCCCGGCGGAATCGGCTCCTGAGTGATTTCGGCTGGGCCGTCCATCTCGTTGGGAAGAATCAGGCCGTGCCAATGGACGGTGGTCGATTCCGGCAGGCGGTTGGTGAAGTTGATGCGGACCCGGTCGCCCTGGACGAGCGCCAAGCGCGGCCCGGGGACCTGGTTGTTGTAGGCGTAGGCCTCCACCGTCTCGTCGCCGAGGATGTTCCAGCGGATCACCGACGCTTCTATGTCGAATACCTTGACGCCATTCTCGATGCGCGGCTCCAGAACCTGATCGCCGCGCGCATCCGCCGGAGCCTCGTACGACACGAGCCGCGGATGGATCGCGCCCATGTCGCGCATCGATTCTCCCGGCGTATCGAAATCCATGATCATGCCGGGAGGCATGATGACGCCGCCCACATCGTGCGCGCTGAGACTCATGTTGACCATCGCCATGGGCGCGGCGAATCCTCCAGCAAGCATCAGCGTCGTGATGCCCGCCATCGCCGCGATCTGCGGACGAGTTGGCGCGAAAGCGGGCGGCAGCGTGGCCATATGGCCCTCGTGCCCGTTGGCGCTGTGTCCGGACTCGCTGCCCTCGCCGGTCGCCTGATGGCCCGAATGGCCGTTCTGAACTCCATGGGCGCCGGCCCCGTGGCCCTGATGGTTCCCCTGACTTGGCTGCGCCTGAGCGCCCGAATGGTGCCGATGCTCCCATGCGCGCTCCGGCGCCTCCGATTCCGCTCCGCGATCCGTCATCAGGCCATGCTTCAGACCCTTCGCCACCATCCAGACGTTGAACGGATACGCCAGCACAAACCCGGCAATGACCCCGATCGACATCACGCCCCAGAACAGCAGCTCCGTCGGGTCCATGGCCCGCATGTCGCGGCCCATCATCAGGATGGCCATCACGGGCGCCATGCCCGCCATCATGGCGTTCATGCTGATGAACTCGGGCACGAAGGTCTTGCGCACGTTCTCCCAGTAGCCGCCGCCAATGACGGCCATCATGAACAGCGACTGGAAGATCAAAAGGCCGAAGGCGAAGCCGGCGACGTATTCGATGATCAGGTCGAGCCACATCGGCAGCCCCAGGATGGCGACGACGACCGCGGCGACGATGATGCCAGTCGCGTCCCCCGCGACGCAGTGGATCGTCGAGCCGACGCCCTGCTTCCAGAGCGGCGACGCGAACTCTTCGTGGGTTCCCGGGCGAGGCTCCTTGTCGGCCAGCACGTAAAGCAGGAGCCCGATCGGCCCCATGTAGAGCGTCACCAGGACGAAGCCCCACTTCATCACCGCCGGCTCGGGATTGCCGCGGAATTGGTCCCAAGCCACGTAAGCCGTCGAAAGCAGCGCGAGCGCGAACCATGCGACGAGGAAGTAGTCGATCGGCTGAATGATCATCGGGCACCCCTGGCGTTGGGGAAAGAGCCCGGCCACAACAGGCCAACCGGGCTCATATTGCTGTCAGGGTTCGATCGTTTCGTTCTCATATCCGGCGGACCGGATCACCTCCTTGATCTTCGTTTCATCGGCTGCGGAATCGACGGTGACGGTCTTGGACCCGAGGTCGACATTGACCCTGGCTCCCGGATCCATGGTTTTGACAGCCTTCTCCACCGTCGAGGCGCAGTGGCCGCAGGTCATGTCAGGCACATTGAGCTTCATCATGGCGCGTCCTTTTCGTTGCTGATCGGGATCCTTGTGGGGCTTGCCACAATGGGAAGGTCAACTGTTATTTCACGACTGGATCCAGGAGCGGACAAATTCGACGCCGCCGATGACGGCCGCGTAACGGGCCGCCTTGCCCAGAGCGACAAGCAGCAGGAATGGGATGAAGCGGACTCGCAGCAGCCCCGCGGCCACCGTCAGCGGATCTCCGATGATCGGAACCCATGAAAACAGGAGGAGCCATGTCCCGTATTTGCCGAACCAGCCCGACGCGCGCTCGATCCAGACCGGCGAAGCGGGAAACCAGCGTCGACCAGTGAAATGCGTCAGCCAGCGTCCCAGCGCCCAATTGAGAGCCGCGCCCGCGGTGTTGCCCGCCGTCGCTGCGACGAAAAGCGTCGCGGCATCTTCCGGACGTTCAACCAGCAGCGCAGCCAAGAGCGCCTCGGAGGAGCCGGGAAGGATCGTCGCCGCCAGGAAAGCGACGGCGACCAGCGCGAGGTGAACTGGGACACCCCCCCACGTCAGCCGGCAATCCAGCAGTTGATCAGGAGTAACTTCCCATAAAAGCCGGCATATGAGTAGTTGCCGCTGATGCACATATTGTCGGCCCTTTCCAAGCTTCTCACGATCTTGTCCATTCTCGGGCTCGTGGCCGGCGGCGCCACGCCTGCGGCGGCGGGCCTATGATTATGTCGCCGGCGCTATAACTATGCCGCCTGCGGCGGCGTGCTCCTTGACTGCGGCGACACGATAAAAACTTGTACTCTTCAAACCGTCTATTTCCCCGACTTATCTTACCTGGAATCAGGCCGGACTTTTGCTACGACTTTCGCCGTTAGTATTAGAGGCAAAAAC
>JACCSN010000711.1 GCA_013812985.1 Hyphomicrobiales bacterium
TGGCGCTCGAGGTCATCCGGTGGGTAGACGTTGCGGAGATCCACCATGACCGGCGTCCGCATGACCTGCCGCAGCAAGGCAAGATCGAGCGATTTCAGGCTGTCCCACTCGGTCATCATGACCACGGCGTCGGCGCCCTGGGCGCAGTGGTAAGGATCTTCGTGGAACGTCACGTCTTCCAGGATCGCCTTGGCGTGCTGCATGCCCTGCGGATCGTGAGCGCGGATGTGGGCCCCCGCCCGCTGGAGCGCCGCGATCAGGCTGACGGAGGGCGCCTCGCGCATGTCGTCGGTGTTCGGCTTGAACGTCAGGCCCAGCACCGCGACGGTCAGCCCCTCGACGGATCCTCCCGCGGCGGCGATGACTTTCCGGGCCATGTGCCGCTTGCGGGCATTGTTGACGGCGACCGTCTGCTCAACCAGCCGTAGCCCGACGCCGAAATCCTGCGCTGTCCGCAACAGCGCAAGCGTATCCTTCGGGAAGCAGGAGCCGCCATAGCCGGGGCCGGCGTTCAGGAACTCGGCGCCGATGCGATGGTCGAGGCCGACGCCGAGCGAGACGTCCTGGATGTCCGCTCCGACCTGCTCGCATAGATCCGCCATCTCGTTGATGAAGGTGATCTTCGTCGCCAGGAACGCGTTCGCCGCGTATTTGATGAGCTCGGCCGTGCGCCGCTGGGTCACCACGATAGGCGTGCCCGCCGCTTCCAACGGACGGTAGATCTCCATCATGACGTCGCGGGCGCGAGGGTCGTCGGTGCCGATGACCACACGATCCGGGCGCTGAAAGTCGGCGATCGCGGTTCCCTCGCGAAGGAACTCGGGATTGGACACGACCGAAATCTTGGCGTCGGGCCGCGCAACCGCCATGAGTCGTTCGACAACGTCCCCTGTCCCGACGGGAACAGTGGATTTCGTGACGACGACCGTGCGTCCGGTGGCGGCCGCCGCGATCTCTTTCGCGGCGGCGTAGACGAAGGACATGTCGGCGTCGCCATCGCCGTGGCGAGGCGGCGTGCCGACCGCGATGAAGACGGCGTCGGCCGGGGCGACGGCCGCCGCGACATCGAGCGTGAACGACAAGCGGCCGCTCGCCGCGTTCCTGGCGACAAGCGCCTCAAGGCCCGGCTCGTAGATCGGCATCCTGCCCCGGAGCAGATCCGCGATCTTGCCGGCGTCCTTGTCCGCGCACACCACCTGGTGGCCCCAATCTGCGAGGCAAGCTCCGGTCACCAGGCCGACATACCCGGTCCCGATCATCGTGATCATCATGGCTTTGTGACCTCTCTCGGAGCCGCGAGACGGCGGTTCCGCTGTTCGACAAATTGGCCCCGAGCGTCAGTCGTCATCGAACCAGCTCGGCAGTATCTGGACGTGCCGCACCCCGGCGCCGCCTTGGCCGGCGCCGGCCACCGAATAAGTGACCCGGGTGACGGAAAGCGGCTCGGCGCCCCAGGCGAGCGCTTCCAGGCCTTCGGCGCCCCGGGACCACATCGCCCCGAGCGGCGCCGCGCAGGTGACCAGAACGAGCGACGCCTGGCGCAGCACAAGCAGCCCGGGCGCTCCCTGGCGCCAAAGGCCGTTCTCCCTGGCATGCTGGATGATGATGACCAGCAGCAAGAGCGCGTAGAGCCCGGCGTTCAGGCTGGCGAAGACGTAGAATCCCCGCGCCGCCTCGACACCGTTCAACATGAGCGCCGGCAGCGCCGATACCAGCGACAGCGCGGCGTACGGGGCGAGCACGCGAAACAAGAGCGGCGAAGCCGGATTGTCGCCTTTGGGCGTGACCCGGAACTGGACGACCGATCCTCTCGCCCAGTCGTGGATCGCCGCAAGCGTTCCGGCCAGCGACCAAGGCCATCGCGCGAACAGGAAGAGGACGCCTTCCCAGCTCAAGACCTTGGCGGAGGCCGTGCGATACCAGCCTTGCGCTTTCCACCGAAGGGCCAGGACGACCAGGATGGCGGAGATCGGGAGGGAGTGCGCGAAGAAATCCGGGAAGGCGACGTCGACGAAATTGGCGTCGAAGAGAAGCGCCGCCACCGGCATGGCGAACATGATGGCCATGAACACCGAGAAGAGCGGATACCAGAGCTGCGAGAAGATGAACTGGAATTTCAGCCGGGCCGGCAGGCGCGAGACGTATTTGGGCGAGTATTGGAGAAGAATGGTCATCAGGCTGCGCGACCACTGGAACTCCTGGGTGACAAGATCCGCGAACGTTCGCGGACCATCCCCATGCGCGATCGCATCGATCGCGTGCACGCCACGCCAGCCGTGGGCGTTCATCAGCAAGGTCGTGGAGTGATCCTCCGCGAGCTCGGGGCCGAGCCCGCCGATATCCTTCAGCGCCGCCGTGCGCACCGCGTAATGGGAGCCGATGCAGAGCGGCGCCCAGCCGCCGTTGTAGCCGGCCTGCAACGCGCCATGAAGCGATCCCTCGACATAAAGCCGACCGCGCGCCGACCAGCTCTCGTCGGCGTTCTTGTCGCAGATGCTGGGCGCCGACACGTATCCGACGCGCGGATCGGCGAAGGGCTTCAGCATCTCGTCGAGGTAGGTCTCCGAGGGCACGTGGTCGGCGTCGAGCTGGGCCACGAAGTCATAGAACTCGTAGCCGTAATGGTCGTAGAAGAACGCGAGGTTGCCTTCCTTGCACCGCGTGCGCCGGGGCCAAGTCGACCGGTGGTAGTCGGCGCGACTCTTCCGCGTCGACACAATCACGCCATGAGCGCGGCACCAGGCGAGGGTTTGCTCCGACGGATTCTCATCGGCGAGCCAGGTATGATGCGGATAAGTCTGGCGAAGCATCGCCTTCAGCGTCTCCGCCACCACGGAGAACGGCTCCGACGGCGCCTTGGTCACCACCATCGCCACCCTGCTGCCCGGCGGAACCGCTGCGGTTGAGGACGGCGTCTTGCTGTTCAGGAAAATCGTGATGAAGTAGAGGGGCAGCAATGTGACCCAGGCAAGCACGAGCGTGACAAGCCCATAGCGGAACGCGCCGATGTTGTGCTCAGGCTGAAGCCACCAGATCCAGAAATAGAGAAGCGCTGCGAGCCAGGCCGCGGCGCCGATCCGATACTCGACTTTCTGGGACGGGCTCAGCAGGGGAACGAGAAACCCGGCCTTGTCGTTGGAGGGCGTCATTCGTTCCGGCGCTTCTCTCGCGGGAGCCGTCGCGGCCTGGTCCCGACTCGATCGCACTAACGACATGGGCAGAAATCCTCGCTTGCGCGGTAATCGCCAAGCTGGCGAGAGAGCGCAGCATGTGTTCCTGCGGTTCTTTGAGCCCATCCATGGTTAATGACGCGTTAACATCAGGCTTGCGCGGCGGCTCCTCACGACGTGAGCTGGCGAATTTTTTCCGGTCATGCTTCGGCTGCCGAAGCGAGTCGGTCAGCGCGGTCGGGCCGTCCGGCTTACGGGATTTCCAGCACCCGGTTGGAATCGAGGATCGCGCGGACGAATTCCGGGATTTCCAGCCCTGCTTTCACCTTGGCTTCCAGCGCCGCTTCGGCGCCTCTTACCGCCTCCAGAGCCCTGATCACTTCGCCCGCCATGGCGCGCGGCACGATGACCACGCCGTCGCCGTCGCCCACGACGATGTCGCCGGGCGCCACATGGACGCCGGCAAGGACGACCGGCAGGCCGACGCGCCCCGGCCCGTTGCGGTCCGGCGAGTTCGGCGTCACGCCGCGGCAATAGACCGGCAGGCCGACGCCAAGGATGCCGGCCACGTCGCGCACCATCCCGTCGGTGACCAGACCGAGGATGCCGCGGTTCTTCGCCATGCCCATGAGGAGGTCGCCGGCGATCGAGGTGGCGGTGAAGCTGTCGCTCGCCGTCACGATGATGTCGCCGGGCCGCGCGGCGTCCAGCGCCGCGAAGAGGGCGAGGTTGTCGGCCGGCCCGGCGTGACAGGTCAGCGCCACGCCGACCAGGACGGCGGCGGGCGGCGCCAGCGGCTTGACCCGGTGGTCGAGCGCGCCGCGCCCGCCCAGTGCGTCGATGACATGGCCGGTCGGGACGTTGGCGAAGGCGGCGACCTCATCGGGGGACGGACGGGGAAAATCGCGGCGCATTGTCAGGAGAGGTGCATCGTTGATCATGTGCGTGGTCCTTGCTGGGGAGATTGCAGAGCGAGATTCGGCGCCTGAGAACGGATCAAGCCGGGGTGGTCACCTGATCCTTGTCGCCGTGTTCACCCAGGGGAAGACCACGTCCCCGGTGATGTCGGCGATGCTGGCGAGGCCGCAAAGGCCCATCACGCGGTCGATCTCGCGGCGGTAGATGTCGAGGACATGCGCCACGCCGGCCTCGCCGGCGGTCGCGAGGCCCCAAAGGGTGGGGCGGCCGAGGAGGCAAGCCGTGGCGCCCAGCGCCAGGGCCTTGACGACATCGGCGCCGCGCCGGACGCCGCCATCAAGGAGGACCGGCATCCGGCCGGCAACGGCCTCCGCGACCGCCGGGAGCGCGTCGATCGTCGCCGGGGCGGCGTCCACCTGGCGGCCGCCATGATTGGAGACGACCAGCCCGTCGACGCCGTGGTCGAGCGCGGCCCTGGCCTCGGCCGGGTGCAGCACGCCCTTGAGGATCAGCGGCCCCGTCCAGACGCGGCGGAGTTCGTCGACATCGCTCCACGCCATCGCCGGGTCGAGCAGCGCCCCCATGCGGGCGGCCAGCGTCTTCATGTCGGCGGTCTCGCCCGGCCGGACGTAATTGCCAAAAGTGACGCGCGAGAACTGCCTGCGCATCCGCCACAGCCATTCCGCCTTCAGCGCCATCCCGGCGAGGCCGGCGGGGCCGAAACTCGGCGGGATGGTGAAGCCGTTGCGGAGGTCGCGCTCGCGGTGGCCGAGAAGCTGGTTGTCGGTCGTCAGCACGAGCGCGCCGTAGCCGGCGGCCTGAGCGCGCTCGGCGAGCTCGCGGGTGAAGCCGCGATCCTTGTAGATGAACACCTGCATCCAGCGCGGCGTCGGCCCTTTCGCCGCGAGGTCCTCGATCGTGCAGACCGAGGCGTGGCTGAGGCAATAAGGGATGCCGGCCGCGGTCGCGGCGCGCGCGGCGCAGCTCTCGCCGTCCGGCCAGAACAGGCCGGAGAGGCCGGTCGGCCCGACGATCAACGGCATCTTGAGCTTTTGGCCGAACAGCGTGACGGAAAGGTCGCGCTCGGCCGCCCCGTTCAACGGCCGCGGCAGCAATTCGATCTCGCCGAACGCCGTTTCGTTTCGCCGCAGCGCCCGCTCGTCCTCCGCGCCGCCATCGGCGTAGTCGAAGACCGGGCGCGGCAGGGCCGCGCGCGCCAGATCGCGCATGGCTTCGATGCTGAAGCCGCGCTGCTTCCAGGCAGGGGCGACCGCGTTCACACGCTGCGCGGGCTCACGATCGCGCATGGACGTCAGCCGGCGGCGCTGTCGCGGGATCGGGCCGGCATATCGCGGCCCGGCGCGCTCCCAATCACGCCGGCGGACATCATTGGCATCGCCATCACCCTCATCCAGCCCGCCCTAAAAAGGGGGAGGGAGCGGCCGTGCGTGGGTTTTCGCCGAAGCGCCTAGTGCAGCCGGCCCTCGAAGCGCGCGTGGCGGATTTCGGCGGCCGTGACAAGCGCTTTGTGCGCCACTTCCACCGAATGGATCAGCCCGTCGATCTCGGCCACCCAGAAATCCAGGAATTTGAGGAGGCGGGGATAGTCCGGCGCGACGTCGTGGAACTGCCAGACGAAGCTCTGCAGCAACCCCGGAGTTTCCGGCAAACAGTATAGGATGTTCGCCGTGGCGAGGCCATAGCCGGCCTTGTCGCTCAAGAACACGGTTCGGAAGTCAAGCTCACGCATGTTGTCTCCCCTTCGCCTTGGGGCGCCAAGAACTCCTGGCCCTACGGGAATCGTTAGCGTCAGCCGTGAAGATTAACAAGCGGTTACAAGAGGTTAGCAGCGTCTGGCAGAGAGTGCTGCCAAACCTCGCGACGACTGCCTAATCCGCCCCGGCAAGCACGCCGCCGGCGAGCCTCAGCGCTTCCGGCGTGTCGACGTCGAGACCGGCGGCGGCGCCGATTTCCACCCGTTCCACCGCCTCTTCATGCGCGGCGAGGAGGTGCCGCGCGCCGGTGTCGCCGGCCACGGTCATCAGTTCCGGGAAGAACTCGCGCGACCACAGCACCGGATTGCCGCGCTTGCCGTCAACCGTCGGCAGGATGATGGCCGGCCCTTTCCGCGCCCGGAACGCGGCGATCAGCCGATCCATGACGGAAGCCGATACGCCGGGCATGTCTGCAAGCACGACGAGCGCGCCGGCCGCGCTGTCCGGAACCGCGGCCAGGCCGGACTTGAGCGAGGTCGCCAGCCCGTCGGCAAAATCGGGATTATGCACCATCGCCACATCGAGCCCGGCAAGCGCCGCGGCGATCTCGTCCGGCCGGTGCCCGGTGACGACGATCACCGAACTTGCCGCGGATCGGAGCGCCCGCTCGGCCACCTTGCGGATGAGCGGCTCGCCGTCGAACCGGGCCGTGAGCTTGTTCGGCCCGCCCATCCGGCGCGACTGGCCGGCGGCGAGGATCACCGCGGCCACCTGGTCGCCGGCCGCCTCCGCCGGCTCGCGCGGCTGCGGGCGCGACACGATCTCCATCAGGAGGCCGCCGACGCCCATTCCGGTGATGTGCTCCGGCGTGACGTCGATCCCGGCCAGGATCCTGTTCAGCACCCAATCAAAACCGTTCTCGGCGGGCGAACGGGCGCAGCCCGGCGCGCCGAGCACGGTGGCGCCATCGAGTTCGCCCACCATGAGCAGGTTGCCGGGGTCGACCGGCATGCCGAGATGCAGGACGCGACCTCCGGCGCCCCGCAGCGCCGCCGGTATCACGTCGTTCTCGTCGGTGATGGCCGAAGCGCCGAAGGCGATCAGCAGCTCCGCGCCTTGCCGCTTCAGCCTTGCAAGCGCCCCGGCGAGTTCGGCCGTGTCGTGCGCTACCCGAACC
Source organism: Hyphomicrobiales bacterium (assembly GCA_013812985.1). The sequence goes on from JACCSN010000711.1 coordinate 6,981, forward strand.
TCATCGATCACCCGCGCTCCGGCTCGCTTCAGCCGCTCCTCCAGCACGCGCCGGGTCTTGTCCATGACGGAAGCCTTCAAGCCGGGCAGCACCGTCGCGGCGAGCCCAACCCTCGGCGCCCGCCACGGCGCCACCGACAGAATGGGGCGGCCGGCATGGCTAATCGCCGCCTCCAGCACGCTTCCAGGCACGGCGAACGGGATGATCTTGACCGTGGCGACCATCCGCCCGGCCTCGACCGGCTGGAATTCCGCCAGCGTCGCGACGGTCAACCCCGGATCGAGCCGGTTCAGCCGGTCGATCGCGGCGCGGTCGACCACGAACAGCCCGGCCGCTTCGGCGTAGAGATTGCAGCGGCCGGTGAAGGCGCCATCGAGCCGCACGCCCTCGCCCGCGAGAAGCTCGGCGACGCGGCGCGCCGCTTGGTCCTCGTGCACATCGCCCAGCTCAAGCCGCGCCGCAACCACCTCCCCGATGCCCGCTCGCCGCACGATCTCGATGTGCTCGGCAGTGAGGCGCGTGCCTTTCTTGATCACGCCGGACGCATGCCGAATCGAGTGGGCGGCGATCGCCCCCTCGGCTTCCTCCAGCGGAACGGCCCCGAACTTCATCTGGGCAACGTCAGGCGGCGATCCGCTGGCGCGGCGCGCCGCGGCGCAGGCCGGCGATCACCTCCGCCAGGATCGCGACGGCGATCTCGGCCGGCGATTGGGCCCCGATATCGATGCCGATCGGCGCGTGAATGCGCTCCAGCTCTTCCGCCGCGGCCCCTTGCGCCAGAAGCCGCTCGACGCGCTTGCCGTGCGTCTTCCGACTGCCCAATGCGCCGATGAAGAAGCAGCCGGCCCGGAGCGCCGCGTGGATCGGCTCGTCGTCGATCTTGGGGTCGTGGGTGAGCGCGGCCAGCGCCGTGAAGGGGTCAAGCGGGACACGCTTCAGCGCCGTCTCCGGCCACTCGGCGACAAGCGACACGTCAGGAAAGCGCTCGGGCGTGGCGAAGGCGGTGCGCGGATCGATGATCGTCACGTCAAAGCCGGCGATCCGGGCGATCGGCGCCAGCGCCTGGCTGATGTGCACGGCGCCGATGACGACCAGCCGCGGCGGCGGCACATGCACGGTGAGGAAGGTGCGGCCGTCCTCCATCATGCCGGAGCGGCCGGAGCGCAGGCGCTTCTCCAGTTCGCCGGCGAGGTTATCGCGAGTCGCATCCTCGCCCCGGACCAGCCGCGCCGCGCCGGTCTCCGTATCGGTGACCAGGACGACGCCCCGGCGTTCCCGCCGCGCCGCATTAAGGTCTCTGAGGATTTCGAGTTTCATGGCTGTGCCGCGTTCGTTCTCTGACTACGACAGCTCGCGGTACGCTCTGTCGCGCTTGGGAGGAAAATGCCTATCATAGAGTTCGGCAGGAGCAATCACGATGGGCGCCCTTACTATCACGGCGGATTGGGACGACGAAGCGGAAGTCTGGGTCGCGACCAGCGACGACATCCTTGGACTTGTGACCGAAGCTGATACGCTGGAAATGCTGCGCGAGAAGCTCTCCGACCTCGTGCCCGAGCTGATCGAGGAAAATGGCCTGCGGGCAGGTTGTAGCAGAACAGCCCCAATCGAGATTGTCGCGCGGCAGCGTCTGGCGATCCGCGCCGCCTGATGGTGGATTACGGGCCGGAGCTGCGCCGCAGGCTGCGTGATGCCGGGTGCTTCTACAAACGGCAGGCGAAGGGCGATCATGAGCTTTGGCACAGCCCGATCAGCAAAAAAATCGTTCCCGGTGGATGGCACCATCAAATCCAGGCATTCGGCCAATGAAGTTCTAAAGCCGGCCGGGCTGCCGAAAGCCTTCTGATCCTCAATCCACCCTCTCCACATACACCCGAATCCGGCCGCCGCAGGAGAGCCCCACCCGCCAGGCGGTCTCGTCGGCGACGCCGAATTCCAGCATGCGCGGCTCGCTCGTGCCGATCACGTCGAGCGCCTCGCCGACCACCGCGCCTTCGACGCAGCCGCCCGATACCGAGCCCTCGAAATTGCCGTCCTCGTCCACGACGAGATGGCTGCCGACCGGCCGCGGCGCCGAGCCCCAGGTCTCCACCACGGTCGCCAGCGCGACATCCCTGCCCTCGCGTCGCCAGCGCTCGGCCGCGCCGAGCACGTCGAGATAGGGATCGATCGCTTGCGGCGGCGTCGCCACGCCGGACGCGCCCTGCCGAAAGTCGCCGGAGATTGCTTCAGCCATGCTCGTTATCCTGCACCGTTAAAATGGTTGCGCGGACGGTCGCGTGCCCCCGCGCGTGGCGGCGGAACGGTCGAGAAAGTAGCGATGCGGAAGCCGTGTTGCGAGAGGCTGCTTCGAATAAGTTCGCTCGCGCCCGGGCACTTGACGCGCACTCGATGATCGGCATGTCTGGCGGAGCCAGAACGCCCGGTTCCCATGAGCACGATCGACATCCCCAAACGGGTTTACGACCATAGCTGGAAGCTTGACCCGATCGTCCGCAGCCTGCTCGACACGGATTTCTACAAACTCCTGATGCTGCAGATGATCTGGCGGCTCCATCCGGATGTCCAGGCGACCTTCAGCCTGATCAACCGCAGCAGGCACGTGCTCCTCGCCAGGGAGATCGACGAAGCGGAACTTCGCGAGCAGCTGGATCATGCCCGCACGATCCGGTTCTCCAAGAAGGAGTCGATCTGGCTCGCCGGCAACACCTTCTACGGCGAGCGGCAGATTTTTCAGCCGGACTTCCTCGCCTGGCTCGCCGAGTTTCGCCTGCCGGAATACGAGCTCAGGCGCGACGGCGACCAGTTCGTGCTGAACTTCCCCGGCCCCTGGACGCACACCACGATTTGGGAAATCCCGGCGCTCACGATCATCAGCGAGCTGCGCGCCCGCGCCGTCCTCAAAGGCATGGGCCGCTTCGCGCTCGATGTCCTCTATGCGCGCGCCAAGGCGAAGCTGTGGGAGAAAGTCGAGCGGCTGCGCGAGCTGGAGGATCTCCGCATCGCCGACTTCGGCACGCGCCGTCGCCACAGCTTCCTTTGGCAGCGCTGGTGCGTCGACGCCATCAAGGAAGGCCTGGGTCCGTCCTTCACCGGGACCAGCAACGTGCTGCTCGCCATGGACCACGACCTCGAAGCGGTCGGCACCAACGCCCACGAGCTGCCGATGGTGATCGCCGCGCTTGCCGAGGGCGACGCCGCCCTCCTCCACTCGCCATACAAGGTCCTGGAATCGTGGCAGCG
>JACCSN010000728.1 GCA_013812985.1 Hyphomicrobiales bacterium
TCTGGGGCATCGAGCGCGGCTATTGCATGATGATTGGCGGTGAAAAGGCGGCGGTCGACCATCTCGACCCGATCTTCTCGACGCTCGCGCCGGGTCGCGGCGACATCGCGGCGACGCAAGATCGTGGCTGCCGTGACCCTCGCGCCGAGCAGGGCTACATCCATTGCGGGCCGTCGGGCGCCGGCCACTTCGTCAAGATGGTGCATAACGGCATCGAATACGGCCTGATGCAGGCCTATGCCGAAGGCTTCGACATCCTGCGCCATGCGGCGAACGAGGGCCGTCCGGAGGGCGAGCGCTATGATCTCGACCTCGCCGACGTCGCGGAGGTCTGGCGCCGCGGCAGCGTCGTCTCGTCCTGGCTTCTCGACCTCACGGCCGATGCGCTCGCCGCCGATCCCAAGCTCGATGGCTTCGAAGGCGTGGTCGAGGATTCGGGCGAAGGCCGCTGGACGGTGATGGCGGCGATCGAGGAAGCCGTGCCCGCCATGGTGATCTCGGCCGCCCTCTATTCCCGCTTCCGTTCACGCGAGGAGCACGGCTTCGCCGACAAGCTGCTCGCCGCCATGCGCAAGGGCTTCGGCGGCCATGTCGAGCCGAAAAGCGGCGCCTGAGGAGCATGAAGGACGTTCCCGCGAAACCATGGTGCGCGACCGGCGAAGCGGCCCTCGCCGAACCGGCGCCGCCCTGCACGCTGGTCGTCTTCGGCGCGACCGGAGACCTGACCAACCGGCTGCTGATGCCGGCGCTCTACAATCTCGCCTGCTGGCGGCTCCTGCCGGAGCGCTTCGCCGTCCTCGGTATTGCCCGCGCGGAGATGGGCCTCGATGAATGGCGCCGGAGCATGAGCGACGCGGTCCGCCGCTTCGCCGGTGCCGGTTTCGATGAGCCGGCCTGGGCGCGGGTTGCGAGCCGGATGGATTACCTGCCGGGCGACATCGAGGACCCTGAGACCTATCGCAGCATCGAGAAGCGCCTGGCAAAGATCGCCCAGGCGCACAAGACCGGCGGCAACGTGCTCTTCTATCTCGCGGTCGCGGCGCGCTTCTTCGGCCCGGCGGTCGAGCGGCTCGGGGAGGCCGCGCTTCTGCGCGAGGCGGACGGCGCCTGGCGGCGCATCATCGTCGAGAAGCCGTTCGGGCACGATCTCGCCTCCGCGCGGGCGCTCAACCGCAGAATGCTCGATGTCCTCTCCGAAGATCAGGTCTACCGGATCGACCATTTCCTCGGGAAGGAAACGGTCCAGAACATCCTCGCCTTCCGCTTCGCCAACGGCTTCTTCGAGCCGATGTGGAACCGCGACCATGTCGATCATGTGCAGATCACCGTCGCCGAGACGGTCGGCGTCGAGCGCCGCGCCGGCTTCTACGAGCAGACCGGGGCGCTGCGCGACATGGTGCCCAACCACCTCTTTCAACTTCTCACCATGATCGCCATGGAAGCGCCCGTCTCCTTCGACGCCCGTGAGGTGCGCAACAAGAAGGAAGAGGTCCTGCGATCGATGCGGCCGCTCGGGGCCGAGGAGGCGCGGGTTGAGAGCGTGCGCGGCCAATATGCGGCCGGCGCGGTCGGCGGCAAGCCGGTGCCGGGCTATCGGCAGGAGCCGGACGTCGACCCGCACTCGACCACCGAGACCTATGTCGCCATGCGCCTGCTGATCGACAATTGGCGCTGGGCGGGCGTGCCTTTCTACCTGCGTACCGGCAAACGCATGATGCAGCGCGACACCGAGATCGCCATTTGCTTCAAACGTGCCCCCTATGCCCTCTTCCGCGATACGCCGGTCGAGAAGCTCGCCCCGAACTGGCTCGTCCTGCAGATCCAGCCGGACGAGGGCATCTCGCTCGAATTCCATGCGAAACGCCCGGGCCCGACCGTCAAGCTCGGCAGCGTCAACATGAGCTTTCTCTACAAGGACTATTTCCACGTCGCGCCGAGCACCGGCTACGAGACGCTGATCTACGACAGCATGATCGGGGATCCGACGCTGTTTCAGCGCGCCGACACGATCGAGGCGGGCTGGGGCGTCGTCGAGCCGATCCTGAAGGCGTGGCGGAGCGATGGGGCGGATCGCATCGCAGCTTATGAGGCCGGCAGCGCCGGGCCGGCCGAAGCCGATGCGCTCATCGCACGGGGCGGTCGGAACTGGCGCTCGATCGGCTAGCATCGCCGGCAAGAGCGAGAGCGAGCGGGAAGCCTTGTCGCGCGTCTGGAACGGCGCGAGGCGTTGTCGGCGGCACGCCTCCACCAATCGGGCGAGCTCCTCTGGTTCGTCGACCGAGCGGCGGTCGGCATTTGAGGCAACTCAAATGGGCAGGGACGCCTCCTTCATGTCCTGCGCATGTGCCGCGACCTTCTCCCCCGTTTCCGCGGCGAGCGCAGCGAGATGCCGGAAGCGCCGGTACTTCGCTTGATAGGCTTGCGCGCGCGAGGGCGTCGTGACCTTGCCGTCGCCAAGGCGGTCGAAAAGTCCCCTGCCCTCCCGCTCCGCCACTCCTGTCGCGACATGCGCGATCATCGCCGCGCCCATAACGGAAGGGTCGATATCGCTGTAGTGCCGGACGGGCATATCGAAGATGTCGGCCGTCAGCTGCCGAATCCAGCCGTCTTCAAATGGACGGCCGGTGCCGATCACCTCCTTCGGCCGGCCGAGCTTCTCGAACAGGCCTTCGACAAGCCAGCGCGCGTTAAACACGATTCCCTCGACGGCGGCGCGCATCAGGTGCTCGCGGCCGTGATTGATGCCGAGTCCGACAAAGGCAGCCCGGGCGCTCGCATCCCAGAGCGGCGCCCGCTCGCCCGTGAGATAGGGCAGGCAGGTGAGCTCGCCGGTCTCGACCTTGGCTGCGGACTCGATAACGGCGCCGAGCAGATCCTCGCCTGTGACATGGGGTGGGCGCAGCACCTTGTGATAGAGCCAGTCGAGCAGGATGCCGCCACTGTTGCTCGGTCCGCCGACAATGAAGCGGTCCCGGTCGAGCACGTAGCAGAATGATCGGCTCGCCGGATCCGTTACCGCTCGCGTGCTGCCGAAGCGCGCGGCGAGGCTCGTGCCAATTGTAAGGACGAGACGGTCGGGACCGGTCGCGCCGACGCCGAGGTTGGCGAGCACCCCGTCGGAAGCGCCGATGACGAAGGGCGTGTCGGATACGAGCCCCGCCTCGATCAGACGCTTCTCCTTGAGATCCGTCCTGAAGTAGCGCGGCTCGACGATCTTCGAGAGTTGGTCCGCCCTGATGCCGGCAAGCGTGAGGGCTTTGCGGTCCCAGTCGCGCTCCTCGAGATTATAGAGGCCGGTCGCGCTGGCAATGGAAGCGTCGACCTGCCACTCGCCGAACCAGCCGTGCCAGATCCATTCCTTGAGCGAGACGAAGCGCGCCGCTCTGGCGAAGAGGCCGGGCTTTTCCTTCTTCAGCCAGACGAGCTTGACGAGTGGCGCCATGGGGTGAACGGGCGTGCCGGTGCGCGCATAGACAGCCTTGCCCTCGTCGGTTTCCCAGAGCGCCTTCGCCTCGGCCTCGGCGCGGGTGTCCATCCAGATGATCGCGTTCGACAGCGGCCGGTCATCCTTGCCGACGAGCAGGAGACTATGCATGGCAGCGCTCACCCCGAGGCCCGCGACCCGATGGCCCGACCTGCCAGCTTCGGCGACGACTTCGGCGACGACCGCCGTCAGTCCGTCATAGAGGGCTTCGGCATCCTGTTCGGCCGTGCCAGTCTCGTCGGTGACGAGATCGACGTTGTCGCGGGCGCGGGCGATCTTGCTGCCGTCCTCATCGGCGAAGGCGACCGCCTTCAGCGTCGTCGTCCCCATGTCGATGCCGATCGTGCACGTCTTTTCGCTCATTGCAGATCCAATCTGTGGCCGTGATCTTGGTCGCCCCCATCGGAGACTAGCACTGCAGCACTGGAAGACGCCTCGCCCCGGCATGCGCCCCTGCGTAATAGCGAAGGCCAGCGCCGGTCATGGAAGCAAGGGATGCCCAGGTCGATGGTACTCCCTTGAGAGGTCAGCGAGCCACCTTGTTTTCCTGCCTCGGATGCCCACCTGGAGAGATTAGCACTCGATCTTCACGAGTGCCAAGGCGCTCAGTTTGGGCGTTCAAACCGATCCCAGGAGGAAGCCCATGAAGTTCCGTCCCCTGCATGACCGCATCGTCATCCGTCGCCTTGAGGGCGAAGAAAAGACGAAGGGCGGCATCATCATACCCGATACCGCTAAGGAGAAGCCGCAGGAAGGCGAAGTCGTGGCAGTCGGTCCCGGCGCACGCGACGAGAGCGGCAAGCTCGTCCCCATCGATCTCAAAGCAGGCGACCGGGTGCTGTTCGGGAAATGGTCCGGCTCGGAAGTCAAGATCGACGGCGAAGAGCTCCTCATCATGAAGGAGTCGGACGTCATGGGGGTGCTCGAGAGCACCCAGGCCCGCCGCAAGGCGGCGTAGGTTCCATCGACTTCATGATCCCGAATTGAGGAGAACGAAAATGGCTGCCAAGGACGTAAGATTTTCCACCGACGCGCGCGACAAGATGTTGCGCGGCGTCGATATTCTCGCCAATGCCGTCAAGGTGACGCTGGGTCCCAAGGGCCGCAACGTCGTGCTTGATAAGAGCTATGGCGCACCGCGGATCACCAAGGACGGCGTGACTGTCGCCAAGGAAATCGAGCTTGAGGACAAGTTCGAGAACATGGGCGCCCAGATGCTGCGCGAGGTCGCGTCGAAGACCAGCACCGTCGCCGGCGACGGCACCACGACTGCCACTGTGCTGGCTCAGGCGATCGTCAGGGAAGGCGCCAAGATGGTGGCCGCCGGGCTGAACCCTATGGATCTTAAGCGCGGCATCGATCTCGCGGTGGCCGATGTGGTGAAGAGCATCGCCGGCCAAGCGAGGAAAGTGAAGTCCTCGGCGGAAATCGCCCAGGTAGGCACCGTCGCGGCCAATGGCGAGACGGAAATCGGCCGCATCATCGCCGAGGCGATGGAGAAGGTCGGCAACGAGGGCGTGATCACGGTCGAGGAAGCCAAGTCGTTCGAGACCGAACTCGAGGTCGTGGAGGGCATGCAGTTCGACCGCGGCTACATCTCCCCGTACTTCATCACCAATGCGGAGAAGATGATCGCCGATCTAGAGGATCCCTACATCCTCCTGCACGAGAAGAAGCTCCCGAATTTGCAAGCCATGCTGCCGCTTCTTGAGGCGGTCGTGCAATCTGGGAAACCCCTGCTCATCATCGCCGAGGATGTGGAAGGCGAGACGCTTGCCACGCTGGTGGTCAACAAGCTGCGCGGCGGCCTGAAGGTCGCGGCCGTCAAGGCGCCGGGCTTCGGTGACCGCCGCAAGGCGATGCTGCAGGACATTGCGGTGTTGACCGGCGGTCAGCTCATCTCGGAAGACCTCGGCATCAAGCTTGAGAACGTTACGCTCGACATGCTCGGCCGCGCCAAGAAGGTGTCGATTTCCAAAGAAGACACCACGATCGTGGACGGCGCCGGCGACAAGTCCGAGATCGACGGCCGCGTCGCGCAGATCAAAGCGCAGGTCGAGGAGACCACCTCCGACTACGACAAGGAGAAGCTGCAGGAACGCCTGGCGAAGCTGTCCGGCGGCGTCGCGGTCATTCGCGTCGGCGGCGGCAGCGAGGTCGAGGTGAAGGAGAGGAAGGACCGCGTCGACGATGCGCTTCATGCGACTCGCGCAGCTGTCGAAGAGGGCATTGTCCCAGGTGGTGGCGTGGCGCTGCTGCGTGCCAAGAAGGCCATCCAGACCCTCTCGTCCGACAACGCGGACGTCCGGGCCGGCATCAACATCGTGCTGAAGGCGCTTGAAGCTCCGATCCGCCAGATCGCCCAGAATTCGGGCGTGGACGGCTCCATCGTCGTCGGCAAGGTGTTCGACAACAAGTCGAACACGTTCGGCTTCGACGCCCAGACGGAGGAATACAAGGACCTCGTGCAGGCCGGCATCATCGACCCCGCCAAGGTTGTCCGTGTCGCATTGCAGGACGCCGCGTCCGTCGCGGGGCTGCTGGTGACGACGGAGGCCATGGTCGCCGAGCATCCCAAGAAGGAGTCCGGCGCAGGCGGCATGCCCGGCGGCGGCATGGGTGGGATGGGCGGCATGGACTACTAGCCCAGCGCACCGAACGGGATCTCGACGGGGCCTTCTGGCCCCGTTCTGCTTCCTATGAAGTTTCAGCTATCCCGTGAATTGATGAAATGGACAAGAGGGCCCGCAGCGGCGCACGCGGCTGGACAAGGTCGCTCAGGGTATAGTCGTCAAGCACCTCCACGAAGGCAAGGCGCGCCCTCTCCAGGGCGCCCTGCAGCACGCAGCACTGCCGGATCGCGCAAGGCGCGTCGATCGGCTTGAAGCACGGCACCAGCGCCATATCGGGCTCGGTATGGCGTACGACCTCACCCAGCCCGATCGCCTCGATGGGTCTTGCCAGGCGCAGGCCGCCGCGCCTGCCGCGGACCGTTTTGACGTATCCCGCCATGCCGAGCTGATGTGCGACCTTCATCAGGTGGTTCTTGGAGATGCGGTAGCTGTCGGCGACCTCTGCGATCGTGGCGAGCCCGTCGCCCTTCAGCGCAAGGTACATCAGCAGCCGCAGCGAATAATCAGTGTAGACGGTCAGGCGCAACCGCGTCCTCCCAGGGCGATCTCCGGAAACATGTATTTGGAATATTGCTTTCAGGCAAGCGGGGACGTAAGCTGCGCACGCAATGCATGTTATCACGGAAGAGACTCCGATGAGGACGATCGCCTCGGTCGGCAAGGCCCTGGCTTGGCTGCTTCTTCTGCCGGGAGACCTGGCGTGCAACGCTATGAGCGTCGGGAACGCGGACAATCGCGATCTGGTCCGCATGCTGATAAACGGGCTTGTCTGGATCGTAATCGGCGTCCTAGCGGTTGCGCTGGCGGTATGACCGAGGCGATGGTGAGGACCGATCAGATATCCGAGGATGCGATCCAGCGTCTTGTCGATCGGTTTTATGCCAGGATTCGCACCGATGCTGAACTTGGTCCGATCTTTGCTGCGGCCCTCCCAGACGACTGGGCGCCGCACCTCGCGACGATGGGGGACTTCTGGTCTTCGGTGATGCTGACGACCGGGCGCTACAAGGGCAACCCCGTGGATGTGCACTTTCGGATCGAGGGGATGGAGCCGCGCCTGTTCGACCGCTGGCTGCAGCTCTTCGACGAGACATGCTGCGAGCTGTTCGAGGGGAGTGTGGGAGAGACGTTCCGCAGCAAGGCTGTGCGGATCGCCGAAAGCCTGAAGCTTGCCCTGTTCTACCGCCCCGACCAGGCTTGGCCGAGTACTACGTCATGACCTACGTCGTCACCGACAATTGCATCAAGTGCAAATACATGGACTGCGTCGAGGTGTGCCCCGTCGACTGCTTCTACGAGGGTGAGAACATGCTCGTTATCCATCCCGACGAGTGCATCGATTGCGGCGTGTGTGAACCCGAATGCCCGGCCGAGGCCATTCTTCCCGATACCCAAGCCGGGCTTGAGCCCTGGCTCAAGTTGAACGCCGACTACGCTTCGTCCTGGCCGAATATCGCCATCAAGCGTGAGCCTCCTGCGGATGCCAAACAGTTTGACGGCGTGCCCGGAAAGCTCGAGAAATATTTCTCGCAGAGACCGGGGCAAGGGGACTGAGCAGCGCCGATCCAGTGGGAGTCAATCTTTGGAGTAGGCCAGATGTCCTTTGAGCAGTTCTGGGCAAGGCTCGACACAGGATCACAACTGGCGATGAGGCGACTGGGGCTACGCCTGGCCTCAATAATCGCACTTGCAGCGCTTTCCCCGGGCGCCTTCATTGCCGTCCTGCAGACGTTTCTATTTCTTTCAGCGGGTCTCTGTGGAGCGCTGGCTCTAATGATGAGAGAGCAGTTCCGCGGCCGCTCGCTCAACCATTGGGATGAGAGCGTGACCCTCTTCGGGTGCTGGGCGCTGATCGCCTGATCGCCCCAGTTCGCCTCTGGAAGAATCCGCCAATGCACGCCTGATGCGAGCGACACGGCCCTCCGCTCCGGCATGCGGGAACTTAACCACCGGTCCTGATCGCCGTTGCAGCTTTATTCCTCGGCGTCTACCGGAGGGTCAGCGTCGAAAGTGCACCCGCCCGACCATTCTAGGGGCCCGCTCTAACAAGGCCAGTGTGGCCGCCACAATCGGGCGATTGTTCTCGGTGTATGCTTGTTCTCCCAGGGTCGCTTTGGTCCCTTTCCGTGATCTCCGGGCCTTTGTCACGATCGGAGGTAGGCCGAATGGCGAAGAATGGTATTCCGCGTCACGTCGGCTTCATTCCCGATGGGAATCGCCGCTGGGCCGCAGCTCATAGTCTCCCAAAGGAAGCCGGATACGCTCATGGTGTTGGCCCAGGATTGACACTGTTCGAGAAATGCAAACAATGCGGGATTAAAGAAGCTTCCATTTACTGCTTCACGCAGGACAACACTAGGCGACCTTCCATTCAGAAGCAGGCATTCAGCGAGGCCTGTGTTGCATTTGCGTTCGAGATTGCACGTCGTGGAGCAGCCCTGCTAGTTGTTGGCGACGAAACCTCCAGGCAGTTCCCCAGTGTGTTGCAAGAATTCCGGCGGCGCAAGGGGGTCGGAATGAAGGTTAATTTGCTGGTCAACTATGGCTGGGAATGGGACTTGGCTGGTCTCAAGAACGGCGGCCTGCGTTCAGATGAAGTCTCCCGTCTCGATTTGATCGTTCGCTGGGGGGGAGGACGACGGTTGAGCGGGTTTCTGCCGGTGCAATCAGTCTACGCGGATTTCTACGTCAGGGATGAATATTGGCCAGATTTCGATCCGCAGCACTTTGATCACGCACTCGCCTGGTTCAAGCACCAGGACAGGACACTCGGCGGGTAACCCATCGCTCTGATCTGGTCCCCTCCTGCCTTTCTCAGCACCAATCCTCGGTTCGGCCCTGCCACGGCCGCGCCAAAGCCCTTCCTCAATCATCGGAGCCCTGGAGAGAATGGCGCCTTGGCTGAGAATAGTCTCATCCTCTTGGCGAGATGGAGAAGGTGGCGCGCCAGGTCGAAGCCGTCGTCAAGGCCGTACCGGGCACGTCGAGCGCCTACGCCGAACGCGTCATCGGCGGCTATTATCTGGACATCGTGCCTGACCGGGCCGCGCTCGCCCGCTACGGGCTGATGATCAGCGACGTGCAGGAGGTCATCGGGACGGCGCTGGGCGGTGAAACCGTCACCACGACGGTGGAGGGCCGCGAGCGCTACGCGGTGAACATCCGCTACCCCCGCGATCTGCGCAGCGACCCGCAGGCGATCACCCGAGAAGTTCTGGTGCCGATGGCGGGGGAGGCGGCACGGTGCCGCTCGGCGAAGTCGCGGCGGTGAAGCTCAGCCGCGGCGCCACCTCGATCCGCACCGAGAACGGCCAGCTGGCGATCTACATCTTCGTCGATATCGTCGGCCGTGACCTCGGCGGCTATGTCGCAGAGGCGCGCCAGGCGGTGGCGAGCGAGGTGACCTTTCCGCCCGGCTCCTACGTCGAGTGGAGCGGGCAGTTCGAGTACCTGGAGCGGGCGACGGCGCGGCTGAAGATCGTCGTGCCGGTCACGCTTCTGATCATCTTTCTGCTGCTCTACCTGAACTTCCGGCGTTTGACGGAGACGCTCATCGTCATGCTGTCTCTGCCCTTCGCCACGGTGGGCGGCCTGTGGCTGATGTCGTGGCTCGGCTTCAACATGTCGGTGGCGGTCGCGGTCGGCTTCATCGCGCTGGCTGGCGTTGCGGCGGAAACGGGGGTGATCATGCTGATCTACCTCGACCACGCTATGCAGGAACTCAAGGCCGAGCGGGCGGGACAAGGCCGACCATTCACCAGGGCCGATCTTCAGGAGTCGATCATGATCGGGGCGGTCGAGCGGGTGCGGCCCAAGATGATGACGGTCGTCGCCATCATGGGCGGCCTTGTGCCGATTCTCTGGAGCACCGGCGCCGGCTCCGAGGTGATGCAGCGCATCGCGGTGCCGATGATCGGCGGGATGGTCTCGTCCACCCTGCTGACCCTCATCGTCATCCCGGCGATCTATGCTCTGGTGAAAGGCTACGGGCTGCCGCGGGCGCGCGCCCCTGTTGCGTTCGCGGGGCACGAGCGCGGTTGGGAGCGCTCTGCACGCGCGACCTTTGGGCCGAAGGCCAGCGGGTCATCCGCGTGAAGCGGTGGTCGAGGCCCCGGAGAGACTCAGGCGAATGCCCGGACCCGGTCCGCTCCGATCTCGCGGTGCAGGCTCAGGTCACCGCGGACGGGGCGACCTGGCTCGACCGCCAGCTCATCGGGCGCTCGCCGGTGGCGCTGGCCGACAGCGGGTTC
>JACCSN010000750.1 GCA_013812985.1 Hyphomicrobiales bacterium
TACTCGCCGATGTGGGACGCCCATGTGAACATGTGGACCGAAGCGGCGATGCAGGCCGGGAAGGTAAGACGGATCAACTCCTTTGAGGATCTCAAGAGCTTAATCGATGAAGGTCTGGTCGAGAGCGCGATGATTAGCCCGGCAGGAGAGGGCAATGAGTTCGTGTTCGGCCTGCGGCCGACGAACGCCATCATCAACTGCCCGGTCATCGCTCAGCCTGTTCTGACGAACTGACCACCCAGGCGTTTTCTGGCCTTTGCGTTGGCGGCGGGTCCTGGACCGGCCGCCATTCTCGTTGGACCGCTTAGGTCGATCGAATCGCGATCTCAGCGCCTGCCGCACCCGGTATCGGACGGTCACGCCCCTGCAAGGCGAGGTCGACCAAGTCTGCGCTCCTCTTAGCCTAACCGCCGCTCAGCGCCCGGTAGATCTTCTGGCCGGGGCGGCCGGTGGGCGCCATGCCGTAGCGCTTCTCCGCGTCGGCGATCGCGGCGCGGGTGACCGGGCCGATCTTGCCGTCCGCCTCGCCGATGTCGTAGCCATTGGCCGCGAGCAATTGCTGGAGATGCAGGCGCTCGGCGCGCGACAGGCCCGGATCGTCGGTCGGCCAGGACGATCGTAGCGCCGGATAGCCGGCGAGCCGATCGGCGAGGTGGGAAATGGCCAGCGCGTAGGATTCCGCCTGATTGTAGGAATAGATCGCGTCGAAATTGCCGAAGACGAGGAAGCCCGGCCCTTTGGCGCCGGCCGGCAGCAGCAGGCCGGCCTTGGCCCCGCCGGAGAGTTGCGCCCCATCGGCGCGCACCACGCCGCGCTTGGCCCAGGTCGACAGCGCCGCCTTGGCCCCGCGGCCCTTGGGCCCGCTGTAACCGGCTGGGGCCTGGACCTCGATCATCCAGGACTCGCCGGTCTGCCAGCCGGCGCGGCTCAGATAATTGGCGGTGGAGCCGAGCGCGTCGGCCACCGAGCTGACGAGGTCGCGCCGCCCGTCCCCGTCGAAATCCACGGCGAGCCGCTGATAGGTAGAGGGAATGAACTGCGTCTGCCCAAAAGCCCCGGCCCACGACCCATAGAGCTTGCTCAGCTCCAGATCGCCGCGGTCCACGAGCTTCAGCGCGGCGACCAGCTCGCCGCGCCAGAAGTCCTTGCGCCGGCCGCTCTCGCAATAGAGCGTCGCCAGCGCATGGGGTAGGAAGAGATCGCCGGCCTCCTGGCCAAAGTCGGTCTCTACGCCCCAGACCGCCGCGATGACATGGCGATCCACCCCGAAACGCTGCTCCGCCGCCCGAAGGACGCCGTCATACTTGCGCATCATGGCGCGGCCATCATTGACGCGCTGCTCGTCGGTCAGGAAGCCGAGATAATCCCAGATCGGCGTCTTGAACTCGGGCTGGACCTTGGAGAGGCGCAGCACCTTCTCATCCGGCTCCGAGACGTCGAGCGCCCGCGACACGACGGCCTGGCTCACGCCCGCCTTGGTGGCGGTCGCTTTAAGGCCATCGACGCAGGCGGAGAAGGTCGCCGCCGCCGCAGGGCCGGCGGACAGCGCGAAAAGCGCGGTGAACAGGATGAGATTTCGCATGCTCCTCGCTCCGGTCTAAATTCCAAGCACCATCTGCGCAGGCCGTGGTTAACAGATTTCTACCCGTTCGCGCCCACGGGCCCTCCCGAGGAGGCGGATGCGAGTTCCAAGTCCCGAGATAACGAGCGATTTGTGGCTGTTGCGGGGCGACCAAGGCCGGCGCTGCCGCCCAGGATACCGTCCCTCGCCGGATTTCTTGATGAGCGAAACGAAGGCGAGCGTCATCCGCACCGCGCCGTCCTGCGTGACGCGGATCACCTCGTGGTCGTGCGCCATCGTTTCTGGCGTTCCGACCAGTGTCGTTGCGATAATAAACGGCTCGATCTCTGGAATACGGTGCAAGTCTCTTGACGTTCACCCGCGCCTTCGCGCGACATTCGTCTTCCTCCGGCCGCGGCTCCTCCCGGTCGCTTTTATCCACGAATGCGACACCATGCGCACGATCTCACCACATCTCGACGAGGCACGGCCGAAGCTCTCCATCACCGGCGTCGAGTGCCATGTCCTTCTGGCGCCCGATTACGATCCGGGCTTCACCTCGTCGGCTCAGGACAGCTTGGTCGTGGCGATCCACACTGACGCGGGCGTCACGGGGATCGGCGAATGCGACGTGAACCCCTGGATGGCCAAGGCCTGCATCGAGGCGCCGGGCACCCATACGATGGGCCTCTGCATCCGCGACATGCTGATCGGCGCGGACCCGTTCGAGATCGGCGCGCTGTGGCGCAAGATGTATCTCGGCACGGCGATGAACGGTCGCCGCGGCGTGGTCATCCACGCCATGAGCGCGGTGGAGATGGCGCTCTGGGATCTGTGCGGCAAGGCGACCGGCCGGCCGATCCACGAGCTTCTCGGCGGCGCCAAGCGCGACCGCATCACGCCTTACGCCTCGCTGCAGCCGGCCGGCCATCGATTCGAGGAATACCGCGACGCGCTGGTGGAGAGCGCGCTCAAGGCCAAGGAGCTCGGCTTCAAGGCGGTGAAGAGCGAGGTGACGATGAACGGCCCCTACGCCCATGGCGGCATGCGGGAGAGCTACGACCGGCATACGGAAGTCGTGGCCGCCGTGCGGCATGCGCTCGGCCCCGAAATGGTGCTGATGGTCGATGTCCAGTATCTCTGGGAAGATGCCGAGACCTGCTACGAGGTAGTCAAGGACTGGGCGGAGTTCGACATCTACTTCCTCGAGACGCCGATCTGGTCGGACAGTGTGGAAGAGATGGCCAAGCTCGCGGCGAAGGCGCCGATGAAGATCGCCGCCGGGGAATGGCTCGCTACCCGGCATGAATTCCGCGAGCTGATGGATGTGGGAAAAATCCATGTGGCGCAGCCGGATGTCGGCCGGGTCGGCGGCATCGGCGAGGCGAAGATCGTCTGCGACATGGCGGCGGAGCGTGGGATCACCATCGTCCCGCATTGCTGGAAGACCGGCATCTCGATTTCCGCCACGGCGCACCTGGCGTTCGTCACGCCGCATTGCGCCTTCATCGAATACCTGCCGCCGCAGCTCTGCGCCGAGCGCCTCCGCCGCGAGCTGGCGCGGGAGGAGCTGGTGCTCCAGGATGGCGCGATCCCGTTGCCAACCAAGCCGGGGCTGGGCGTCGAGGTCGATTGGGACACCGTGCGTCGCTACACGGTCGCTTGAGCTGCGGCGGGTGTGAAGCGGTCAGCCCCAATCACGGTTGGGGCGCTACCGGCGGCTTCCGGAGGACGTCAGCCCTCAGCCCGCGGTGCACAGCGCCAGAAGACCGAGGGTCAGAACGGCGGAAACGACAATCGAGCCGATAAGCCCCATTCGGTTGCTGAAGAAAAAGAACATCGACTCGATCCCGCGCCTGGCAGGGTAACAGCGTTTTTGCGTCGAAGTTCCGCAATCCAGCTTGACGGGGCGGCTAACCGGAGGGAAGCTTCCCAAAACGTTTCGGATCGTCACCCCGCAGGAACCCGCGAGACGCAAGCGACATGGAAGCGCGCCAGACCCGGCTGAAGGAACTCGCCTTCGAACTCGGATTGTCGGTGACGACAGTCTCCCGGGCGCTTGGCGGTTATTCCGACGTGAGCGCCGAGACGCGCCGGCGGGTTTTGACGGCGGCGGCAGCCAGCAATTACGTTCCGAACCGCACCGGCCGCATGCTCGTCTCCGGGCGGAGCGATTTCATCGGAATGCTCCTGCCGCTCCAGGAACACGAGATCGTTGATTCGTATCTTTCAGAGTTCCTTGTCGGGCTCGGCGACGGGCTGACGGCGAGGGGGCGGGACCTGTTCCTCGCCACCGTTCCGGCCGGCCAGGATGAGCTCCAGGTGCTGCGGCATCTGGTGGACAGCCGGCGCGCCGACGGCTTCATCCTCTATCGTACGACCTGCGACGATCCGCGCGCCAGATTCCTGGTGGAGCGCCGCGCGCCGTTCACCTCGCATGGGCGGACGCTGACGCTGGATGCCCACTACGCCTGGTTCGATACGGATGGCGGGGCGGCGTTTTTCGCAGCCGCGCAGCTGCTTATAACGCTCGGCCATACGGAATTCGCGGTCCTCGGGCCGGCGCAGCCCTATACCTACGCCCATTATCGGCAACACGGCATCGAGCTCGCCCTGCGGGGCGCGGGACTTCAGCTGGACCCCAGGCGGATCGTCACCGCCCCCGCCGGCGACCGGCAGGCGATCGCGGAAGCCGCCGAGCGCCTGTTCGATCTCTCGCCCAGGCCGACGGCTATTTTCGGCGTCAAGGACCAGTTCGCTCTCACCGTGCTGGCTGCCGCAAGGCGGCGCGGCCTCTCGGTTCCGGGCGAGCTTTCCGTCATCGGCTTCGACGATGTGCCCGAGTCCGCCTATGCCAGCCCGGGGCTGTCGACCTTCGCCCAACGGATGCGGGAGAGCGCCAGGATCGTGGCCGGCATGATCGTCGACCGGATCGAGCTTGGGGCACAGGCGGTCGCGCCGCGGCTCGTGCAGCCTGAATTCATCGCGCGGGGCAGCCACGGCCCCGCGCCGCGAGAAACGCGCCGACGCGCGAGAGGCAAGGCGGCCGTAAGAGCCGTCGCGGAACCAACAGCAAAAGGGAGAGAGAGATGATACGAACAAGGACGCGGCCGGCCGCGGTCGCCGCCCTCGTGCTCGCGATGGGCGCGAGCGCGGCGCTGTCTTCGGCCGAGGCCCAGGAGCTGCTGTTCTGGTCCAACCAGGCGCAGCCGGTCGAGGAAGCGCAGAAGGTGCGCGACCAGGTGCTGCCAGGGTTCGGCAAGCCGGTGAACTACCTGCCCCAGGAGCCCGGCCCTTACATGACCCGCATCCAGGCGGAGGCCCAGGCGGGCAGCGGCTCGATCGCGGTGATCGGCGGCCTGCACGGCGATTTTGCCAGCTTCGCCGACAGCCTGGTCGATTTGAGCGACATCACCGGCAATCTCGGCGACGTCCAGGTGAACCCGGCCTTCATGGAGCTCGGCAAGCTCGGGACCGCCGAGCAGAAATACATCCCCTGGATGCAGGCCGGCTACGTCATGGTGGCCAACAAGCAGGCGCTGGAGCACCTGCCGGAGGGGGCCGACATCAACGCGCTCACCTATGACCAGCTCACCGCGTGGGGCGAGGCGATGACGGCCGCCTCCGGCTCGCCGAAGATCGGCTTCCCGGCCGGGCCGAAGGGGCTCATGCACCGCTTCTTCCAGGGCTTCCTCTACCCCTCCTACACCAAGTCGGTCGTGACCAAATTCCGCTCGGCCGAGGCCGAGGAGA
This sequence comes from Hyphomicrobiales bacterium, assembly GCA_013812985.1. The sequence continues at coordinate 5,315 of JACCSN010000750.1, forward strand.
TGTGGAACGACTTCAAGGCGCTATGGGAGCAGGTGAACCCCGCCTCGACCAGCTACGGCTTCATGCAGGAGCCGCTCCTGACCGGCGAAGTGTGGGTCGCTTGGGACCATGTGGCGCGCCTGCAGGACGCCTTGAACAAGCAGCCGGACGATTTCGTGGTGTTCCCGGTTCCGGCCGGTCCGGCCGGGCGCGGCTTCATGCCGGTCCTGGCCGGCATCGGCATCCCGAAGACGTCGCCCCACCTGGAAGAGGCCAAGGCCCTCGTGGCTTACATGATGAAGCCGGAGACGCAGGTCGCCACGCTGACGGCCACGGCGTTCTTCCCCGTCGTCGACGCCGAGCTGCCGGGGGACCTGCCCAAGGGCATCCAGATGACCGGCCCGGTGCTGCAGGCGGAGACCGAGGCCGCCGATGCGGTCCCGAGCCTCCTGCCTATCGGCCTCGGCGGCGCCGGCGGTAAATTCAACAAGGTGTTCAGCGACGCCTTTCAGCAGATCGTCCTCTCCGGCCGCGACGTTCGCCAGGTCCTCGACCAGGAGGCGGAGAACATGAAGGCCGTCATCGCGGAGACCCAAGCTCCCTGCTGGGCGCCGGACGCGCCCAGCGACGGACCCTGCCCGGTCGAGTAGCCTCGGCGGGAAGGTCGGC
>JACCSN010000592.1 GCA_013812985.1 Hyphomicrobiales bacterium
CGTTGCGGAGTTGCAGGGCGCGTCCGAATTCCACCGCGCCCAGCGAGACGATCACCACGAGCATGCTGATGATGGCGAACTCGATGGCGACGCCGCCATGCTCCGACCGGCGGAACCGCGACCAGGCTGGGAGGATGGGCCGATCCGGCGTCAACGGACCTGCACCTCGATGTCGGTGTCGATCGGGATGGTGGGGATGATCATGCCGTCAAACTGCTTGGCGGCCTCCAGCTTGTAATAGATGTAGGTCGGAACGGTCCCCTCGCATGTCGTCGAGCAGGTCACCTCCGTGCCGATGCTCTCCGGGCAAGTGCAGTAGCGCCCGACGGTCAGCGTCAGCGCGTCGGATCCCGTCGAGATGGTCGTGCCGGACGTTCCCGAACCGCCGCCGTCGGCGACGTTGCTGAAGTTCTTGCTGGCGGTCGATTGCAGGATGTCCCGCACGTCCTCTTCGCCGGGGTCGACCATCGCCGCCTGGGCGCCGGAGCGCAGCACGTGGTCGATCGTCATCCGCTCGTGCACAGCAAGGCCAAGGTCGACGGCGACCAGGACGCCGAGGATAAGGGCCGGCGCGAACAAGGCGAATTCCACCGCCGCGGCGCCGCTCGTCGCGTGCTTGAGGCGCAGCCATTTCGCGCTTGCCCTGCTCACAAGACCGTTCATCTCTGTCCGCCGGTTGTTCATTCGACGATACGGACGAAGCGGTTCGCCAGCGCCGTGCGCGTCCCGCTGAGTTCACAGGTGGACCGGAGCGAGGAATTGCCCGTGAGCTCGATGGTGAAGCCGATCACCTGGGTGCAGCCGCTGCCGCCGGAAGTCCTCGAATTGCCGGAGAAAGAGACGTGCGAAGCGGGAAAATACACCGCTCCTTGCACGATCGAGCCGGAGGTGCCGTTGACTTGATGCTCGAGACCCGTGCCTGACCGGTCCCCAAAGAAGACCAGCCCGGAATAGGGCCCGGTGGTCGGCGCGGTGAGGTTCAGGGCCGCGGTGCCGTTCAAGCGGGCGGTCGCGGTACTCGCCAGAAAGAACGTCACGCCAGCGCCCTGGATGACGGCGGCGTTGCCATTGGCCCAGAATTCGCCGCCGCTTATGATGTAGAGCCCGGGCTCGAACACGACGGTTCCCGTGACCCGAAGGCCATCGCAGAAGTGCATGGCCGGCACGCTTGACTGGTACATAAAGGTCGGGGTGGCCGTCTCGTCGTTTAACCGGGTACGGCCGTCGCAAGGAACATCGCTCGGCTGCGGCTCCGGAACATTAGCGTAAGGGTCGGCGGTCACCGGCGCGTATTCCTTCACCGCGGCGCATTCCGTGAGCGTGAGGCGCGTGGTTTCCACGATTTCGCCGACCGCATAGACGCAACCGGCGCTCAGCGAGGCTGAGCCCGACATTTCGACGGAATTGGACGCCAGCGAGTTGGAGGCGAGGTCGCAGCCGTTCAGGTTGACGGTCGTCGAGCCGGCCATCGTCACCGCTCCGGAATCGCTCGGCGACAGCGCCAGGACGCAGGCCTGCTGGCCGCCGCGCACAAGCGTGACCGCGCCGGCTCCCATGGTCACCGGATCGCTTGAAAAAATGGAGGAAAGCAGCCGCGGCGTGTTGAAAGTGAGGACGACTTCAACGGCGTCGGCGCTGCCCTGGTAGCGGCCCGCCACAGGGGGGACATTGACAGCCAAGGTGCCTGAAGCGGAACTGAACCCGGCCTTCTCGGCGATCTCGAGAGCCGCTTCGCGCAGCTCCGCGCCGGAATCGCCCGCCCGCTTGCGCGTCCCCGCGGCATGGGCAGCGAGGTCGGCGGCGTGCTGGAGTTCACGCTGCTTGAAATACCAATAGCCGGTTTCCGCACCGAGCCCCATGCCGCCGATGACGACGGGAAACATCAAAGCGGCCAGGATCGCGGCCGATCCGCTGGTATTCCCCGCGAAGGCGTGAGCTTTATGCCTGAGCCAGCCGGGAATCCTCGACGCGACACGCTTGAGTGCTTGACTCATCCTGCTTCGACCTCTTCCGTGATCGCCGCCAGCAGCGCGCCTCGTCGAGGCAAGAAAGCGCAGGCTCAAGGGACAACGCGCAGCTCGCGAATGAGCGGCTGCAATGCCGGCGTTATCTCATGAGGTCGTTAAAGGAAGGTCTTTGTGAAAGCTTACCTTTGATAGAGTTCAGCTTATGCCTACTTTTCTCTTTCTAACCCGTGGTCATGCTTTCCAAGATGTTGCGCAACAGCGATCTGCTCCAAGTTGATGTCGCAACCGGAGCCGCGGCGTCATTCCGAGTCGCGGGGATACGAGATCACCGAGAGGAACCGGACCGGCACGCTGACCATCTCCTCCGGCCCGTGCGGCGCATCGGCGTCGAAGAACAGGCTGTCGCCCGGGGTGAGCGTGTAGAGGCGGTCGGCGTGGCGGTAGACGACTTCGCCCTCCAGCATGTGGAGGAACTCCAGGCCGCCGTGCTGGAACAACGGGAAAACGTCGGAATCTTCCGTCAGCGTGATGAGGTACGGCTCGACGACCACTCGGCCGGTGACGCCCCCGGTGTGGCCAAGCAGCTGATATTGATGGCCGGCGCGCGTGCCCCGGCGCTCGATGACCAGGCCCTCGCCGGAGGGGACGAAGACCGCGTCGCGCCGCTCCTCGAAGCGGCGGAAGAAGGCGGTCACCGGCACGCC
>JACCSN010000769.1 GCA_013812985.1 Hyphomicrobiales bacterium
CGAGCTTGCCGCCGACATAGACACGCTCGCCCTTGGCGAGCTCCTTGAAGCGTTTTTGCAGGTCGGCGCTCATGTGGCGGTAGGCGACCCAGGGCGGATTGCCGACCACCACGTTGGCCCAGCCGCCTGCGGCGGAGAAGAACAGCGGCCGCGAGAGGTTGCGGGCCACGTAGGCCCACACGCTGTCGCGCCCCTCGCGCCGGAGCTTGTCGAACAGGAGGTAGGTCTTGCCGAGGTCGCCAATGGCGAAACGCTCCTCCTCCGAAATGTCGCGCTTGTAGTGCTGCTCGGTGATGCGGGTGAGCGCCGCCTCGATCCGCCCGCGCGAGAGGCCCTCCTCGGAGCCGGAGCGCATCCGTTCGATGGCCTTGTCGAAGAGGTCGGGGTCGCGGCAGAAGGTTTCCGGGAAATCAAGGTGCTCGCCGCCATTGCCGTTCGGCTCGCCGCTCAGGCTCGCCCCGGCGGGCGGCGGGGGGACGCGGATGGTCAGCTCCTTGCCGGTCATCATCTCGCTGATGGAGAGCTGCATGGAATCGCCGAGATAAACCGGGATCGACAGCGAGCCGGCGCGCGCATTCAGCGCCGGCGCGAGCGCCAGGAGGTAGGTGACGCGGGCGATGATGACGGCGACCGGATGGATGTCCATTCCGGCGATCAACTTAACGGCTTCGCCGGCCCGCCGCGCCGCGGGGATGTCGGCCTCCTCGGCCTCGGCAAGGAAGCGTCGCACGGCGTGGAAGAGAAACGTCCCGGAGCCGCAGGCGGGGTCGAAGACCTTCTGCTCCGCCGGACGCTCGACCGCCTCGCGGACCACCTTCGCGGCGAGCCAGTCTGGGGTGTAATATTCGCCGAGGCCGTGCCGCTCGTCGCGGTCGATCAGCGATTCGTAGAGTATCTTGAGAACATCGCTCTGCACTTCCTTGAGGCGGAAGCGGCGCACATGCGCCATGATCCGGCGCACCAGGGCCTCGCCCTCGGGAAGCGCGACGACCCAGTCGAAGAAGTCGCTTTCCACGGCTCCTGAGATGTTCGCCGCCGCGAAGGCCCGGCCCGCCAGCACCCGATGCGGGTCGTCCTCGCTCACGTCGAGCACCGCCAGCGCGACGCATTTGGCGACTATCACCAGGAACGTATGCTGGACCCAGAGCCCGTCGCTTTCGATCTCGCGGCCATAGACAAGCTTGAGCAGCGACGACCAGAGCTGCCGCTTCAGCGCGGCCGCGGGATCATCCTTCAGCCTGGCCCACAAGGTCTGGAGATCGGCCGCGGCGCGCCGAAAGGCGACGCTGTCCTCGCCAAGCTCCATCCGGATGGTCAGCGGTTCCGGGGGCAGCGACGACCGCAAGGCCGCCGCGCCGTCGAGCCACGCCAGGAAAATCTCACCCTGCTCCGGGTTGAGGACGGTTTCCTTGATCCTGGCGAGCTCCCCGCCGGAGAGCTCGAAGACTGCCCATTTCAAGCCGTCGCTAGCGATGCCGACGAACCTCTCCGCTTCCTCGCGCTCGCGGTCGGCGAGGTAATCCGGCATGCGCCGCTCGACGTCCCGCCATTCCTTGTCGAGATTCGACTTGGCTTCGAAGATCGTGCGGCCGATCAAGGCGTCCAGCCGCCCCTTGACCTCAGGGACCCGGCGCTCGAACTCCAGATCGCTCAGGGCGACGCCGAACTCCTCGGTGAGCAGCTGACGAAAGTCGGCCTTGACCTCGTCGTGCCCGGGACGGGACGCGAGGTGGCGCAGGAGATCGAACGTGGCCTTGCGGACAGGCAATGCGGCGCCCTCCAGAGTGCGGACGATGGGACGATGTGCCGTCTATCGGCGCAAGCCACAACCGAAGACTTGTCCCCACCCTGCTTCCGCCGCCTGCGCCGAGCGCCGGACGGAGTTGACTTGGCTATTCCAGCCCCAGGCTCGGGACGCCGTGCGCGTCCAGCAGGCGCTCGAGGGCCGGCGATGGCGGCGCGCCGCTGGTGAAGACGGCGAAGCTCCCTTCGCTCCGGCCGGGCGGCTTTCCGTCCAGCACCGTCGCCAGGCGGCGGGCGATGGCCGGGGCCGGGTCGAGCCAGGTCACCGGCCAGGGAGCCAGCTCGGTCATGACGTCTGCGAGGAAGGGGTAGTGGGTGCAGGCGAGCACGACGATGTCGGTGCGCTTGCCGTCCAGCTCGACGAAGCAGGGGGCGATCTGGGCGCGGACGGCTTCGCGGTCGATTGGGGCGCCGCGCATCAGAGTCTCGGCGTAGCGGGCGAGATCGGGGGCGCCGACGAGGCGGACGTGACAGTCGGACGCGAACTTTCTGATCAGCTCGCGCGTATAATCGCGCTTCATGGTGCCGGGCGTCGCCAGCACAGCGACGACGCCGCTGGCGGTCCGCTCGGCGGCCGGCTTGATCGCCGGCACGGTGCCGACGAAGGGCAGCGCGTGCCGCGCGCGGAGCGGCGGCAGCACCAGGGTGGAGGCGGTGTTGCAGGCGATGACGACGGCCGCCGGCCGATGCTCGGCGATGAGGTCGCCCATCAGGGCGACGATGTGGTCGCGCAGCGCGGCTTCCTCCCAGTCGCCGTACGGGAAAGCCGCATCGTCCGCCACGTAGATGAAGCTGTGCTCCGGCAGTCTTTCGCGGATCGCCTTCAAGACGGAGAGCCCGCCGATGCCGGAATCGAACACGAGGACGGGACCGGCTTCATGCATCGGAGGCTCCGGAGGTCCGCTTCTCATGCCGGCGCTCCAGCGATGCGATAACGCCGCGCAGCATATGGATCTCCGGGGTGGTCAGGCCGGCACGCTGCAGAAAAGCGCGAAGGTTGTGGACCATGGTCGGCTTCTTTTCCGGCGTTCGGAAGTAGCCCCTCCCGTCGAGCGCGCTTTCCAGTTGCTCGATGAGGCCGATCAGCTGCTCCTTTGGCGCCGGGGTCAGGTCCGGATTCGTCACGACCGCACGCGCGGGGAGCGCGCCGTCGAGGCCCGCCGACATCCATTCATAGCTCATCAAGAGCACCGCCTGGGCGATATTCAGCGAGGCGAATGCCGGGTTGACCGGAAAGGTGACGATGGCGTCGGCGAGCGCGATCTCCTCGTTGGTCAAGCCCCAGCGCTCGCGGCCGAACAGGATGCCGGTCGCCTGCGCCTGGGCGGCGCGCGCCTTGAGCTCGCCGACGGCCTCGCGCGGCCCGACGATGGTCTTCGGCAGATCGCGGCCGCGCGCCGTCGTGGCGTAAACGAAGTTGAGGTCCGCGACAGCGGCTTCCGGGGTGTCGAAAACCCGAGCGGCGTCAAGGACGCCGACGGCGCCGCTCGCCACCGCGCGCGCCTTCTTGCTCGGCCAGCCGTCCCGCGGCGCCACGAGGCGAAGGTCCGCGAGGCCGAAATTCGCCATGGCGCGCGCCGCCGCGCCGATATTGTCGCCGAGCTGCGGCTCGACGAGGATGATGGCGGGGGTG
>JACCSN010000783.1 GCA_013812985.1 Hyphomicrobiales bacterium
CCGTTCGCGGCGAGCGTGGCCTTGCGGCAGGCGCTGGATTAGCGTTGTGTGCAAGACATAAGGAACTGGGCTCGCTTGCGCCGCTGGATTAAATGGCTTCTCGCTTTTATTCTTATCGGGATTCCATTCGGCATTCTGATGATGATGCTCATTGTCCTTTCCGCTATCGACCCCTGCCCCCATCCGCACTGGGATCACCTCTTGCGGGACGATCCTGAATGCCAGGCGGTCCTGCAGCGTTCGGGTGATGCCGCGAACTGAACCTTACTGACCATTGCTCGCAGATGGTTGCGCGTCCGCCGCATTGTCGCCCGTCCGGCGGAGTTCTATGACCAGTCGATGCCGAGCCTTACTCAGTTATCAAACCCGACGCGCTTCCTCGCATTCTCAGAGCGCGTGCTGCCGTGGCTCGCTGCGGCAGCGGCTGCGCTCTTCGCGCTCGGCCTCTACCTCGCCTTCTTCGTCGCCCCTGCCGACTACCAGCAGGGCGACAGCGTCAGGATCATGTATGTACATGTGCCGGCGGCGATCCTCGCCATGGCCTGCTACACGCTGATGGCCGTCTCCGCGCTGGGCACTCTGGTCTGGCGGCATCCGCTTGCCGATGTGGCGGCCCGCGCCGCCGCGCCGCTGGGGGCGGCATTCACGCTGATCGGGCTCGTCACCGGCGCCATCTGGGGCCGGCCGATGTGGGGCGCCTGGTGGGTGTGGGACGCCCGGCTTACCTCGTTCCTCATCCTGTTCATCATGTATCTGGGGCTGATCGCGCTGTGGCGCGCCTTCGACGACCCGGCCAAGGCGGGGCGCACGGCGGCGGTGCTGATCCTGGTCGGCTTCGTCAACATCCCGATCATCAAGTTCTCGGTCGATTGGTGGAACACCTTGCACCAGCCGGCGAGCATCCTGCGGCTCGACGGCCCGTCCATCCACCCGAGCATGCTGTGGCCGCTCCTGGTCATGCTGGCGGCGTTCGCGGCGTTGTTCCTGACGCTGCACCTGGCCGGCATGCGGGCGGAGATCTTTCGCCGGCGGGTGCGCACGGCGGAACTCCTGGCGGCGCGGCCGGAGGCGATGGTGGCGCGCGAGCAGGGGGTGCCGGCGTGACGCGAGGGGCAGCCAACAAGACGGTGCAGGGGAGGGCGCGCATTCCCTCTCCCGTGGGGAGAGGGTGGTCACGAAGTGACCGGGTGAGGGCGTGCGGCGGCGACGTTGGTTCCCGTCCTATCAGCGCCGCACCCCCTCATCCGGCTGCTCCGCAGCCACCTTCTCCCCTTGGGAGAAGGTTCTCTCGCGCGCCATTCGGCAAGAGATGACGCACGTCCCGTACATCCTCGCCGCCTATCTCGCCACGGCGCTGGTGCTCGTCGGCATGATCGCCTGGGTGACCCTCGATTTGCGGGAGCAGAAGCGGAAGTTGCGCCAGCTCGAGACGGACGGGCGCAGGCGGTCGGGCATTCCGCGATGAGCGAGGCGGGTGAGGGCGCCGGCGGCGGCGTCGCGGTCGCGCAGGGCGGCGGCCGCCGCGTCTGGCTATTCCTGCCGCTCCTCGGCTTCCTGGCGCTCGCGGTCCTGTTCTTCTTTCGCCTTGGCGCCGGCGATCCCTCCCGCATTCCCTCGGCGCTGATCAACAAGCCGGTTCCGGATTTCTCGCTGCCGCCGATTATCGAGGGGAGCGGCGGCGGGCTTGCCGACGAGGATCTCGCGGCGGGCGTCCATGTCGTCAACGTCTGGGGCTCGTGGTGCGGGCCGTGCCGGCTGGAGCACCCGGTCCTGATGCGGCTCGCCGCCGACCCGCGCTTCGAGCTCGTCGGCATCAACCAGAAGGATGTGCCGGAGAACGCGGTTCGCTTCCTGGGCGCGCTCGGAAATCCGTTCGACAGGATCGGCGCCGACCGGGACGGCAGGGCTTCGATCGAATGGGGCGTCTACGGCGTGCCGGAAACCTTCATCGTCAAGGACGGCGTCATCATGCACAAATTTGTTGGCCCGCTTTCGGAACAAGGCCTCGCCAGCGACTTCTTGCCGGCTTTGGAGGATGCGCTCGGCGGTTGAATTGCCGCTGCCCCAAGCTCACTCCTCGTCGTCCTCGCCGAAATCGCCGATCATCCGCAAGCCCTCGATCCAGG
>JACCSN010000784.1 GCA_013812985.1 Hyphomicrobiales bacterium
ACCCAGTGGAAGCCCTTCAGCGCCACCACCTGCGCTTCCTTCGGAACGGTGCCGAGGACGCGCGGATTGATGTCCCAGCCCGTCGTGGAGGCGATCATGTCGCGCGAGCCCTCGCCGAGTTCCTTCATCGTGGCGCCGGTGCCGGTGGGATAGTATTCGATGGACTGGCCAAGCTCCTTCAGGTAGGCCCAGGTCTTGTCCCAGCCCTTCTCCGGGTCTTTCGGGTCGGTGTCGCCGAGGAGGTAAGGCAACCCCATGATGAAGGTGCGGCCGGGACCGGAATTGGCGGGACGCGCATACATGAAGCGGTTGGGGTTGGCCTTCGCCCAGGCGAGCAGCTCCTCGGCGGTGGTCGGCGGCTGCGGCACGCGGTCGGGCATGTATTCGAGCAGCGGCCCGGACGGATAGTAGGTGACCACGACGCCCTGACCCTGGGCCAAGCCCTGCATGTTCCAGGCCGGGGTCTGGTAGATGTCCTGGAGATTGGGAAGCGCTGCTTCGTGGTCGGGCAAGAGGGTGATCCAGAGCCCCTGGGTGACGCCGGCGGAGAGCGCGTCGGTGCCGGTCAGGACGAGGTCGATGTCGACGCGTCCGGCGTCCTGCTGCGCCTTGAGCTTGCCGGGCAGCTCGGGCGACGGCGCCTTGGTGAAGGTGAAGCGCGACACCGCCTCCGGCTTGGCCGCGGCATAGGCTTCGATGGCCTTCTGGGTGAGCGCCAGATTGCCGGCGACATCGACCACATTGATGGCGACCGGGGACGACGGCATCGCGAGCTGGGCGAAGCCCGGCCGGCCGAAGGCGGCCAGGCCGGCCGCGCCAGCCACGCCGCCGACGAAAATGCGGCGGTTGAGGTTCAGCTTCGTCATCGTCATCAGTTCCTCCTTATGTTTGGGCTTCGTTGCGCCAAGTCTAGAGCTTGTACGCCTGCTTAGCGAGCCGGTAGGCGAGGTCGTGAGCGACCTCGTGCGCCTCATCTTCGTCGAGACGCCCCGTCGTCACCAGATCGGCGAGAAAGGCGCAGTCGACCCGGCGCGCCATATCGTGCCGAGCCGCAATCGACAGATAGGCCCGCGTGTCGTCATTGAAGCCGACGGTGTTGTAGAAGCCCGCGGTCTCGGTCGTCAGCTCGCGGAAGCGGCGCATGCCGCCAGGGGAGTCGAAGAACCACCACGGGGGGCCGAGGCGCAGGCAGGGATAATGGCCGGCGAGCGGCGCCAGCTCGCGCCCGTAGGCGCTCTCGTCGAGGGTGAAGAGAATGAGCGTGAGGTCCGCCTCGTTGCCGCAGCGGTCGAGCAGCGGCTTCAGCGCGCGGACGTAGTCGGTGCGGGCCGGTATGTCGGCGCCCATGTCGCGCCCGAAGCGGCTGAAGATCGCGTCGTTGTGGTTGCGGAAGCTCCCGGGATGGAGCTGCATGACCAGGCCGTCATCGAGGCTCATGGCCGCCATCTCGGTGAGCATCTGGCCGCGAAAGAGGTCCGCCTCCGCCGGGGAGAAATCGCCGCCGAGGATCCTGCCGAACAGCGCCTCGGCTTCAAGGGGCCGAAGGTTCGCCGTGACGGCGGAAGGATGCCCGTGGTCCGTCGCCGTCGCGCCGTGTTCCTTGAACAACGCCCGGCGCCTGCGGTGCGCTTCCAGATAGCCGGGCCATGAGGCGGCGTCGCAGCCGGTGATCTCGCCGAAGCGCTCCACATTGGCCCGGAACCCGTCGAGATCGGGATCGACCACCGGATCGGGCCGGTAGGTCGGCAGGACGCGCCCATTCCAGCCCGAAGCCCGGATCGCCGCGTGCGGAGCGAGCGAGTCGAGCGGACTGTCGGTCGTGGCGATCACTTCGATGTTGAAGCGCTGGTAGAGTGCGCGGGGGCGGAACTCGGGCTTGGCCAGCCCGTCGCTGATGCGGTCGAAGTAGACGTCGGCGGTTCCGGCTGAGAGCCGCTCCTCGAAGCCGAACAGGGTGGTGAAGACGTGGTCCAGCCAGATCCGCGTCGGCGTGCCGCGAAACAGATGATAGCGCTCGGCGAAAAGCCGCCATACGGAACGCGGATCGAAGCCGCCCGGCGCCGCGCCCTTCGCCGGCACGCCGAGCGCCTCCAGCTTCACCCCCTGGCTGTAGAGCATCCGGAAGATGTAATGGTCGGGCACGACGAAGAGCGTGGCGGGGTCGGAAAAGGGCTGGTCCTCGGCGTACCAGCGCGGATCGGTATGGCCGTGGGGCG
>JACCSN010000078.1 GCA_013812985.1 Hyphomicrobiales bacterium
GCGAGCCAGCCAGTCGTGCCGAGATAGAGGCTGATGTCGCCGCTCGCTCGACAGAAGGAGCCGAGCGTCGTGGCGCCCGCATCGCCGCAGCCGTTGACGACGAGGATATCCGCGCTGGAATCGAGCCCAAGATCGGACGCGGCGTCGGGCAGCACGGGTCCGATGACGGCACCGGTCGGCAGGATCTCTGGCAAGGCGCGCAGCGGCACGCCGAGAGCCGTGGCCAAGGTCTCGCTCCACCGCCGCCTAGCCATGTCCATCAGCCCGGTGGTGGAGGCGGTCACGGGGTCGGTAACGGCGCGTCCGGTAAGGCGCAGCGCGACGAAGTCCTTCGCGCCCGGCAGGAAGAACGCCGCACTCTCGAAGAGGTCCGGATGGGCGTCCCGAAGCCAGCCGATCTTGAAGGCGGTCATCAGCGGCTCGGGGTCATTGCCGAGGATCTGAGCCGCCCCCAAGTCGTCAAGCACCCCGCGCGATCTTTCGAGCGCCGCGCCGCCGCACGGATCGGAGTAGAGGATAGCGTCGCCGAGCGGCTCGCCGTTCCGGTCCACGGCGATGAGGTTCTCCATCGTGCCGGTCAGCACGACAGCGTCGACCCGCGGTCTTCCCAGCGCGGCGATCGCGGTCCGAGCGGCTGACCACCAGCTTTCCGGGTCCTGCCGGTGGAGGGCAGGCGCCGGCCCAAGGCCCGCCTCCGAAAGGGCCAGCACTTCGCCGTCCGCGGCAAATACAGCCGCCTTCAGCGCCGTGGATCCGACGTCAAGCACCAGCACGCGGTCGATCATGCGGCTCTCGTCAGCGCCGCCCGACGTGCCGGATCAGGACGGCGGCAAGGATGATCGCGCCGGTGATGATGCGCTGGATGAACGGTTCGGCGCCGAGGATCGTCAGCCCGTTGGCGATGACCCCGGCGATGAGCACGCCCAGAAAGGTGCCGCCGATGTTCGGGATGCCGGAGCGCGAGGCGGCGGCGCCGAGGAAGGCGGCGGCGTAGGCGGGCAGGAGCAGCGCCTCGCCCATCGTGTGCTGCACGCTGCCGAGCCGCGCCGCGAGCAGCAGCCCGGCGAGCGCCGAAAGGCCGCCGGTGATCGCGAACGCAACGACGCGGTCGCGTCGCACCGGCAGCCCGGTCAGGCGCGCCGCCTGGATGTTGGCGCCGATGGCGTGGATGCGCCGGCCGTAGCGGGTCCAGCCGAAGGTCACGGCGGCGCAGATGAGCACGGCGGCCATCCAGATCGACAGGACCGGCAGCCCGAGAAGCGAGCCGCGGCCGAGCGCCTTGAAGCTGTCGGGAACGCCGGAAAAGAGGCTGGTTCCGCCCGACGCCCAGTAGGCGAGCCCACTGAGGATCGTGCCAACCGCCAGCGTCGCCACGAACGACGGAACCTCGAATCGCGCGACGAGGATCCCGTTCGCAGCGCCGGCGCCGATCCCCGCCAGCATGGCGGCCGCGACACCGATCGCCACCGGCGCGCCGATGCCGAAGAGCGCGAATGCGATCACGGCCGAAAGCGAGGCGACGAAGCCGACGGACAGATCGAACTCGCCGATCACCATCACGAAAGTCGCTCCGACGGCGACGATCGCAAGGGTGGTGATCTGTTGCAGCAGATTGAGGAGGTTCGCCGTGCTGGCGAAGGCGTCCGGCACGGCGAACGAAAATCCCAGGGTGAGGAGGACGAGGCAGAGAAGCGTGCCGTAGCGCTGGAGCAAGGGCGCGGCGGAATCCATCGCTGGACAGCGTCCTTGGCTCGGCCAACCTCCGAGGGGTCAGCCGGGGCAGGACACGCCGAGGCTCTCGCGCGTGATGAGCTCCACCGGCGCATACAGTTCCGCCGCCTCCGGCTTGCCGCCCGTCAACGTCTTCTCCAGCTGCTCGGCCGCGATGCGGGCCATCTCGCCAAACCCTTGGCGGACGGTGGCGATGAAGGGCGTGCAGGCTTTGATGAGCTCGACGGCTTGCGGGTTGCCGTCGATGCCGGCGACGACGATGCCTTCGCGCCCCGCCGCCTCCAGCGCGAGCTGGGCGCCGATGCCCGGCTCGTCCCAGGCCGCCCAGATCGCGTCGATCGCCTCGTCGCCGGGGTGGGCCAGCAGGATGGAATCGACCGCCGCCCGGCTGTCCTCGATCTGGCCGGGCACCTGCACGTAGTGGCTGGCGACCTCGGTGACGGCGGGGGTGGCCTTCAACGCGTCATCCAGCGCGATCTCGCGCTGCCGCACGCCCGGATGCGCCGAATGAAACAGCCGGACAATCTTTCCGCTCGATCCGATCGCGGCGAAGAGATGCTTTGTCATCGTCTCGCCGAGCACATAATTGTCCGACGTGACGTTCAGGGCGAGCGCCGCGTTCTTTGCGCCGTCGATGGCGACGACCGGAATGCCGGCCGCGGCGGCCCGGTCCGCCTGGTCCTGAACCTGGGCGGGGTCGAACGAGACGAGGACGATGGCGTCAGCCTTGGCGGCGGTCACATCCTCGATGCGGCTTGCGAGCGCGCCGAAATCGCCCGCGGTGTCGACCACATCGACGCTCCATTGGCGCTTCTCCGCTTCCCGCTTGAACGCTTCCACCATTTCCGCGGTGGCGACCGCCGAAAGATAGGGTGTGAGGACAGAAACGCGCTCGCCGGCGGCGGAAGCGGGATGGCCGGAGCCTAGCACAGCGAGAAACACGCTTGCCGAAATGCATGCACGTCCGATGGCGCTTGGCATTTTCTGAGACCCCTCGGGATCCCTGACGATCCCGGCAGGACCCTAACCGACAATGCGCAATTCGTTAAGCGTCGAACGCCCGGTTTGTCAGCTCGGTCCCCCCGCCGGATGCTGCTTGCAGCGAACACGCGCGGCAGCGCCTCAATCGTCGATCGCCGCGTACGCCGAGGTCCAGAAATCGAGGAGGACGGCCGGAGCGCTGGGGGAATCCCAAACCCGCTGGGTCATGAGGATCCCGACCATGTCCTCCTTGGGGTCCTAATAGCCCGACGCACCATAGCCGCCGTCTCAGCCAAAGCGGCCCGGAACCGCCGCCAGATCATCGCGCCTGGTGATGATGGACTTGCCAAAACCCCAGCCAAACCGGGCCACGCGCTATTTCGGGAACATCGCGAAATACGGCTGCGCTTCCTCAAGCACCCG
>JACCSN010000804.1 GCA_013812985.1 Hyphomicrobiales bacterium
TTTGGTCCACCCAGGGCGGCCAGCATCATTCGAAGCGCGATCACCTGCTGCGACTCCACGGCCAGCATCGTCAGATTGATCCAGGTTTTAACATGGCCGATCCTCACTGTGCAGACGATCAAGAACGGAGACTGCTGCACCGCACAAAGTCCCGGGAACCAGCGATGTTCCTCGATGACAGCGAGCGTAAAGAGATCCGGGGCACATCTTCCTGAACCGGCAGGTGCCGCGTCAAGGCCCAGGGGGGATATTTAGATCATGTTGACACAGACCACCGTACCGCCGCTTTGATGGACCAAACCTCGGTGCCGACATCGAGATCCAGCGGTGGCCGGACATTCGGAACGGTTCGGTGAGTTGACCACGCATCAATTGATGAGCGGGCCTCGGAGTTGGGGTCGCTTGGCTCCCAATCGCGATGGGGAGTGCCTCAGCGAATCGAACCACAGCTGACCAGTGCCGCTGGCGCTCTCCAGCACGAGACTGCTATCCGGCAGGACACGTTCCAGGACGGAGAGGATGGGTTCCTTATTTCCATCTGCTCAGGGAGCGGTCCGGCACTGATTCAAGGCCCAAACCTCCAAAGGAACTGAAAGCCGAGCTGACGAGTCAGCTTGCTTCACGGGCGAGTAACTGCCTGCGGATCGGATCGTTCGACAGCGATGAGAGGACCGGTTGAAGCCGGGTCGCCCGGCAGGCCCCGCCGATCGCCGTCGGGGCTGCTCAGAGACAGGATCTGCGCTTCCGGATCAAAGGAGGCGCGGATCTGTACGAGAGAGCCAAACCTCTTCCCATTGGCCATCAGGCCGTTCGCGTCGATGAGGTAGAAGAGGCGGTTGTGAGCCAGCCCATTGAAACCCAGCTCGACGGCGTCCGGATGATGCAGGGCAGTGCCTTTAACCGGCGTGACCGAGAGCCGTGCGATGCGTGGCATGTTCCCAAGGGTCGCTTAGCAGACGTTGCTGGATGTCCGCCAGATACGCGATCCCTGCCCATGTGTCGAATGATTGTGGATCGCACCGGGGCATCACTACGAAGGCTGCGCGCTCGCGGTGTCGCTCGCTCGGGCGAGACCGCGCTCGCCCTGCGGCGCGGCGGAGCCGGAGCAGGGCACACTGGTGCGCCCCTCCTCACCCGTTGCTTCGCACTCGGCGAGAATCGCCAGGAAGCGCCGGACCAGAGGGTTCTCGGTCGCGCCCCGCTGCCCCACAGCATAGAAGGTCGAATCGTAGCTGAAGAGGCTGTCGCCCAGGCAACGCAGTTCGCCGCGCTCCACCCAGGACGCCGCGTAATGGGCCGGCAGGTAGCCGATAAAGCCGCCGCTCAGGATCAGGATCAGCTGCCCTTCCATCATCTCGACGGTGGCGTCTGCTTGCCTGTGGCCGAGCCTCTTCAGGTCGTGGCTGTGCAGATAACCCCGCGCCACGATGGCGTGGTGCGACAGGTCGCGCGCCAGCGTCGCCTCGTCGGCGCAAAAGAGCGGATGGCCCCGGGCGCAGTAGAGCGACTGCTTCTCCTCGCCCAGCGGCGTGTAGGCAAGTTCCGGCCGGCGGGCGAGGCTCGGCATGATGGCGAGGTCGCGGCGCCCCTCCATCAATTGCGCCTCCAGGTCGTCAGGGCCCGCGATCATCAGGTCGACGACGACGGCCGGAGCGATGCGCCGGAATTCCCGGAGCACCCGTGAAAGGGGGATCTCAGCGTTTGTCGCCAGCGCGTCCACGGCGCCGAGCTTGATCACCCGCTTCAGGTTCAGCGAGACGGTGCCCGCCTTGTTGCAGAACTTGTCGACCGCCTCGAACAGGTCCCGCGAGGCGTCATAGACGGCGCGCCCTGCTTCGGTCAGGGCGAAGCCCGAACGCCCGCGCCGGCAGAGGCGGACCCCCAGGCGGGCCTCCAGCTCGCTTAAACTGGCGGAAATCCGCGATTGGCTCAGATTGAGGATCAGCTGGGCGCCCGCGAGGCCCTGGGCGTCGACGATCGTTCGAAAGATGCGGACGAGGCGAAGATCGACATCGAGCAGGGGACGCATGACACTTCCGCTTTCCGAAAGGATGCTTCCCATCTTCCCGCTTTTTCGGAAAGAGGAAAGCCTTCTAGATTGACGCGGAGCCAATAGGACCGGAGCCCGTGACGTTGCCGAGGGCCTTCGGACCTTTCGGACGGCGCGCTCACCCGTGAGCGCGCGGGATAGTCGTCGGACGAAGGAGGATCGAATGCGCGCGATAGTTGGCAAGCTGGTCTTGTATGCGGCGGTGGCCGCTTCGCTGATTTGCTCCTCCCTGGTGGTCGGACAGGCCCAGGCCGCGGCCGGCGATCCCGACAAGATCACCTGCATGTACCCGGTCTGGGTCGGCTTCGGCCCGGTGCATCTCGCCAACGAGCTCGGCTACTTCAGGGAAGAGGGCATCGAGGTGGAGGAGATCCTCGATGACGACATGCCCAACGGGGTGGCGGCGATGGAGCGTGGCGACATCGACTGCTATCTCCGCACGGTCGGAGAGTACCAGGGGCTCGGCCGCCGCAAGGAGACGCAGGGGATCATCATTGGCACGATCGACCTGTCGACCGGCGGCGACGGCTGGGCCGCCGACGGCTCGATCAAGTCGGTTTGCGACCTCAAGGGCAAGACCATCGCGGTCGAACCGAACCTGCCGGCGCGCCTGATCATGCAGATGGCGCTGAAGAAGGAGTGCAACCTCTCGCTCAGCGACACGAACCTGACGGATATCGCCGCGGCCGATGCGATCGGGGTGTTCGGCGACACGAGCGTGGCTGCGGTGGGCACCTATGAGCCGGTGCTCGGCCAGGTCGTCGCCGCCCATGCCAATCGGGGCGCCCATATCCTGACCTCGTCCAAGGACCAGAAGGACCTCATCCTCGACGTCGTCATGGCCCATACCGGGGAGCTCAAGGCCCATCCCGACAAATACGTCAAGTTCCTGCGGGCGATCTATCGGGCCGTCGACTATTTCAACACCAACCAGGAAGCGGCGATCCCGATCATCGCCAGCCATTTCTCCGTCACGCCCGAGGATTTCAAGGCGACCCTGCCGAACTTCCGCTACACGCCCCTTGCCGAGGCCAAGGAGTTCATGGGCACGCAGGACACGGAAGGCCGGATCTATCAGATCTTCCGGGAGACGATGGACCTGAACCTGGAATTCGGATCATCCGACGTGAAGCTCGCGCCGGAGGACCACATCGACCCCTCGATCATCAACCAGATCGAGTAGGCGCGCGTCGGCCGGGACGATGGCTTTGAGCGATCCGGCGTTGTCTGAAGGCATGGGCGCGCGGGCGGGGCTGGACGGGCGTGGGCCGCCCCGGCCTCGCCAGGCGCCGCGCTCGGTTAGCGGGTGGCCGGACCTCTTCTCCTTCCGCGGTCCGCCACGGCCGCGCCAGGAGCTCTGGGTCGCTGTCGCGGCCTTCGTCCTGGTGCTGGCGGCCTGGCTTCTGGTAACCGAGCTTGGCTTGGTCAAGCCGCAGTTCCTCCCCTCCCCCCGGGCCGTTCTCGTCGCCTGGTCGGGGCTGTTCGCCAACGGCTATCTCGCCGATATCGGGATCAGCATGGCGCGGGTCTGGGCCGCTTTCCTCGCCTCGGCGCTGATCGCCATCCCGCTCGGCGTGTTGATGAGCAGCTACCGGGCAGTGGGCGCCTTCTCCGAGCCGCTGGTCGACTTCGTCCGCTATCTTCCGGTGCCGGCCCTGGTGCCCTTGACCTTGATCTGGCTCGGCATCGGCGAAAGCTCCAAGATCACGCTGCTGTGGATCGGCACCTTCTTCCAGCTGGTGCTGCTCGTCGCCGATGATGCCCGCCGCGTGCCCAAGGAGTTCATCGAGACCGGCCGCACGCTCGGCGCGTCCGATCGCGCCCTGATGACCGACGTGCTCCTGCGCGCCATGCTGCCCAACATGGTCGACAGCCTGCGCATCACGCTGGGCTGGTGCTGGACCTATCTCCTGGTCGCGGAGATCGTCGCATCGAACTCCGGCATCGGTTTCGAGCTCTGGACGGCGCGGCGCTACGGCAAGACGCCGGAGGTCTTCGCCGGCATCCTGACCATCGGAATCATCGGCCTCGTTTCCGACCAGGCGATCCGCTTCCTCCATCGGCGCTGGTTCCGGTATCTGGCATGAGCGCGGGTCTGGACGGCGGCGGCTTCATTCGCATCCGCGATCTGAGCAAGGTCTTCGCCGCGCCTGGCGGCGGCGAGGTCGCCGTGGTCGACCCGCCGCTCTCATTGGACATCGGGGAAGGCGAGTTCGTCGTCTTTGTCGGACCGTCCGGCTGCGGCAAGACGACCGTGATGCGCATGGTGGGAGGGCTGGAAACGGCGAGCGCCGGCGACGTCCTGATCCGCGGCAAGCGGGTCACCGGCCCGAGCCGCGAAAAGGGCATGGTGTTCCAGTCCTATTCGTCCTTTCCCTGGCTGACCGTGCTGGGCAATATCCGCTTCGGCCTGAAGTACCGCGACGATGTCGGCGCGGCGGAGAAGGACCGCATCGCCCGTCATTACCTTGATCTGGTCGGGCTGACCCCCTTCGCCGATTACACGATCAACCGCATTTCGGGCGGCATGCGCCAGCGCGTCGCCATCGCCCGCACCTTGGCGTCCGATCCGCTCGTCCTCCTGATGGACGAGCCCTTCGGCGCACTCGATGCGCTCAGTCGCGAGCGGCTGCAGATCCAGCTGATGGAGCTGCGCCGCGCCGAGCGCAAGACGGTGATCTTCGTCACCCACGATGTTGATGAGGCCGTGCTTCTCGCCGATCGCATCGTCGTCTTTTCCGCCCGTCCGGCCCGCGTGCTCCGGGACATTCGGGTGAGCGACCAGCTTCCCGAGAAACGCGGCCTGGATATTCTCGACCTGCCGGAATTCCGCGCCATCCGTCGTGAGGTCCTGGGGCTGATCCGTGACGAGGAGGGCAGCATGGACCGGACAAAGGCCGCCGCCGCATGACGAGCTTCGATTTCACCGGCAAGCGCGTGCTCGTCACCGGGGCGAGCCATGGCATCGGCCAAGCCGTCGCGACCGAGTTCGCGCGCGCGGGCGCAGAGGTGGCGATCCTTTCCAGCACGGCCGATATCCAGGCTTCGGCCGAGCGGATCGGCGATGAGACGGGGCGCCGGGTGCGGGCCGAGATCTGCGACATCACCG
>JACCSN010000814.1 GCA_013812985.1 Hyphomicrobiales bacterium
GGGCATGAACGCACGATCGGCCCAGGAGACACATGCCCCCGCATGGCGCAAAATTGCAGGATGAACCTATCGCAAGCAAAAGGCGGCTGACGGGGCCCTCGTCGAAGTCGGAGGAGGTCCGGCGGTCGCGTCTGAACAGGAAGCAAGACAACGCAGCCGGGAAGGTCCGTGACGCGGCCGCCGCCAGCATTACAAGGGAGAATGAGCATGACGAAGACAGGCATGACTGCGAATTTTGACGGCGCGGCGAGCGGCGTTTCCCGGCGCGCGGTGCTGAAAGGCGGCGCGGCGGTTGCCGGCGCGACCGCGATTACCGGTTTTCCGACCGTATGGGCGCAGAGCAACATCACGCTCAACCATACCGGCATGTCCTATTCCACGATCGCCGACATCGCCCGGCAGGCGAGCCAGGACCTCGGCATCACGGTCGAGATGTCGGTCGTGGACCATCCAGGCCTGCTCAACCGCATGGTCAACGATCCGAACTCGATCGACATCGCCGACATGGAGATCTGGCAGACCAAGGTCGCGGTGCCGCAGGGCGTGACCCAGGCGGTCGAGATCGCCAAGATCAAGAACTGGGGCCAACTGACGCCGCTCTATACGGAGGGCACCTTCGCCGGCAAGGAAGTGTCGCGCCAGGGCGACGCGCCGATCGAGTTCATGTATCGCGATGCCAAGGACGCAACGACGTTCGCCGGCGGCAAGACGGAATGGGCGACCTTCGTGCCCAGCGTCTACAACGCCGATACGCTCGGCATTCGTCCCGACCTGACCGGCCGCCAGATCACCACCTGGGCCGACCTGCTCTCGCCCGACTTCAAGGGCAAGACGGCGATCCAGAACATCCCGACCAACGGCATCATGGACGCCATGATGGCGCTCGAATCGGCGGGCGAGATGACCTACGGCGACAAGGGCAACCCGACGCTGGACGAGCTTTCCAAGACGATCGCGCGATTAATCGAACTGAAGAAAGGCGGCCATTTCCGCGCGCTCTGGAACACGTTCGACGAGTCGGTAAATCTTATGGCGTCGGGCGAGGTGGTGATCCAGTCCATGTGGTCGCCGGCAGTTACCGCGGTGCGCACGCAGGGCATCAACTGCGTCTACCAGCCGCTGAAGGAAGGCTATCGGGGCTGGGGCAACGGTCTCGCCTTGATGAACCATCTGGAGGGCCCCAAGCTCGACGCCGCCTATGAATACCTGAACTGGTACAATTCCGGCTGGGTCGGCGGCTTCATCGCCAAACAGGGTTATTACAGCGCCAACGTCGAGACGGCGAAAGCCAACCTCACCGAGAACGAGCGGGGCTTCTTCTATGAAGGCAAGCCCGCCACCGCCGACATCACCAGCCCGACCGGGGAGAAGACCAACTCGGCCGGCGAGGTCCGCGACGGCGGGTCCTACGAGGAACGCTTCTCCAAGGTGGCGGTGTGGAACAACCTCATGGATGAGGCGGAATTCCTCTACGCCAAGTGGAACGAGTTCAACGCCGCCTAGGCCGTTTCGTTCATCAAGAGACAGGGACGGCCTCCACGGCCGTCCCTCGTATCCAAGGCGAGACCATGCAAAGCAGTTCGGCGAGCAACAGTTCGCTTGCGCCTTATCTTCAGGTCGCGCCGCTGACCCTGGTGCTTCTCATGTTCTTCGCCGTGCCGGTGGCGCTGGTGGTTGTCGTCAGCTTCTTCCGTTATCAGATGCTTGTCGGCATCGTGGCGGATTTCACATTCAAGAACTACATTGACCTCTTGTCAAACCCGACGACCTGGACTCTTTATTATTCGACGTTTAGATTCACCCTCATCGTTCTGATCATCACCTTCGTCCTCGGCTTCTGGATCTCTTATTTTCTGGTTTTCCATGTCAGAAACCTGGTGACCGCCATTGGATTGTTCCTGGTTTGCACGGTACCGTTTTGGACCTCGAACATCATTCGCATGATTTCCTGGCGTCCGGTACTCGGCAGGGAAGGGCTGATCAACAGCGCGCTGCTCAACGCCGGCTGGATCGACCAGCCTTATACGTGGCTGCTCTTCTCGGATTTTTCGGTGGTGGTCGCCTATGTTCACCTGTTCACGTTGTTCATGATCGTGCCGATCTTCAACTCCATGGCGCGCATCGACAAGTCGCTCCTGGAGGCGGCGCGCGACGCGGGTGCGACGCGCTGGGGGGTCGTCTGGAACATCGTCCTGCCGCTCAGCAAGACCGGGATCGCGCTTGGCGCGCTGTTCGTCGTCACGCTTGTGATGGGCGACTTCTTCGTCGTCACCGTGATGAGCGGCGGGCTCTCCGGGTCCGCTACCTCGGGCATCTTCAACGATTTGCAATTCCTCAACTATCCGCGCGCCGCGGCTAACGCCGTCATCCTGTTGATCATCGTTCTCCTCATCGCCGCGTCGATCTTCCGGCTGGTGGACGTGCGCAAGGAGCTCGTGCGGTAGCATGTCCGGCGCTCAATCCTACGCCCCCCGGCCATGGACGTTCTATGTGCTGGCCGCGCTGTTCGCCCTCTTCGTCGTGTTCCTCTACGGGCCGATGCTCGCCGTCCTCATTTTGTCGTTTCAGGGTCCGTCGGGCGGTCTCGTGTTTCCGCTGCGGGACCCTTCGCTGATGTGGTTCGACGAGCTGTTCAGCCCACGGCGCACCGGCGATGTCGTCGGCGCGTTCAACCGGTCCCTTCCGCTGGCGCTTCTTGTGATGGTTTTGACCGTGCTGATTTCGGTGACGGCTGGCTTCGCCTTCCGACGGCGCTTCCGCGGCTCCACGGCGATCTTCTACATGGCGGTCGCCAGCCTGATCGTACCTGGTCTGGTTCTCTCGATCGGCACCCTGGTAACCTTCCGCTATCTCGGGCTGCCGGCCACCTGGTACGGTTCGGCGCTCGGCGCGCATCTCTCCTGGGCGCTGCCCTTCGGCCTCTTGATCATGTTTGCCGTGCTCGGCCGGCTCAACCCCGCCTACGAGGAGGCATCCCGGGACCTTGGGGCGAGCCGCTGGCAGACCGTCAAGGAAGTGGTCGTGCCCATCGTGTTTCCGGGCATGATCGCCGTCGCGCTGTTCGGATTCACGCTGTCCTATGATGAGTTCCCGCGCTCCTGGCTGACTGTCGGCTCCAAGAACACCCTGCCGCTGGAGATCTGGACGATGACGACCAATGTCACGTCTCCGGCCCTTTATGCCCTGGGCACCGTAACGACCGTGGTCTCCTTCATCGTGATCGCCCTGGCGCTCGGGTCGATCATCATCATTCAGCGCAGGCGGTCTCGATAAATGAAGAGTGCAACCGATTCCGGCACGGGGGCTCAAATCGGCGCCCGCCAATCCTCGGGCGAAATCCGGCTGGTCAATCTGACGAAATCTTTCGGCGGCTCCGACGCGGTTAAGGACATCAACCTGATCATCCCGCACGGCACCTATTGCTGCCTCCTCGGCCCGTCGGGCTGCGGCAAGACGACGATCCTCAGGATGATCGCCGGACACGAGGCGCCGACATCCGGCGACATTTTCATCGGCGACCAGATGGTGGTCGGCAAGCCGCCGATCGAGCGCGGCACGGCGATGATGTTCCAGAGCTATGCGCTGTTTCCGCACCTCTCCATTTTGGATAACGTCGCCTTCTATCTGAAAATGCGGGGAGTCGGGAGACAGGAACGCCGCAAGCAGGCGCACGAGATGCTGGAGCGGGTGCAGCTGGACCATTTGCACGACCGGATGCCGGCCCAGCTGTCGGGCGGCCAGCAGCAGCGCGTCGCGCTGGCCCGCTCGCTGGTCACCAATCCGAGGGTGTTGCTGCTCGACGAGCCGCTGTCGGCGCTGGACGAATTTCTGCGCCTGCGCATGCGTGGGGAACTGAAGAGCCTGCAGGCCGAACTCGGCATCACGTTCGTGCATGTGACGCATACGCAGCCGGAGGCCATCGCGCTGGCGGATATGGTGGTCGTAATGGATACGGGCCGGGTCGACCAGGCGGGCTCGGCAAGCGAGATCTTCAACCGGCCGAAAACGCCCTATGTCGCCCGCTTCATGGGCGGCCAGAATGTGCTGACCGGGACGGTGGACGGCGTATCGGCGGAACGCGTCCGCCTGCGCAACCCCAACGGCTGGACCTACGAGGCGGCCCCGAACGGGGTTGCCCCGCAGCCCAATGCGCCGCTCTCGGTCTCGGTGCGGCGCGACCGCATAGCCTTGCGCAAGCAGCCGCCCGACGCCGCGGCTTCGCTCACCAACGCGGTGTCGGGGAGAGTGACCGCCACGGAATACCAGGGCAGCTACGTCAAGGTGACCATCAACATTGGCGGCGCTGACCCGTTCGTCGCCAACGTCTCCGATTCGGCCTTCTTCGCCGACCCGGTCGCGCCGGGCGACCCGGTGACGGCGACGTGGCGGACGGAGGACGTGCACACGCTGACCAAGGTCGATACCGGGCGAGCCGGCGACCCATATCTGGAATCGACGCACTAGGGACAGCGGGCGCGCCGGAACCTCGGTAGCAGGCCCCGGCCCGGCGCGCGGCGAACAAGGAGGAGAACATGGCCCGTATCGTCCACGCAGCAGCGGCCCAGATGGGGCCGATCGCCCGCTCCGAGACGCGCAAGGATACTGTGCGGCGGCTGATCGCCCTGATGCGCGAGGCGAAGGCGCGCGGCGCCGAGCTGGTCGTGTTCACGGAGCTGGCGCTGACCACGTTCTTTCCGCGCTGGCTGATCGAGGACGAGGCGGAGCTCGACAGCTTTTTCGAGCGCGACATGCCGGGGCGGGAAACCGCGCCGCTGTTCGAAGAGGCCAGAAGACTGGGCATCGGCTTCTATCTCGGCTACGCGGAACTCGCCCAGGACAACGGGAGAAAGCGCCGCTTCAACACCTCCATCCTGGTCGACGGCGGCGGCCGCATCATAGGCAAATACCGCAAGGTGCACTTGCCCGGTCATTCGGAGCCGCAACCAAACCGTGCGCACCAGCACCTGGAAAAGCGCTATTTCGAGCC
>JACCSN010000826.1 GCA_013812985.1 Hyphomicrobiales bacterium
GTCTTCAGTTTAGCTTTAGCTTCTGACGCAATATCCCTGCAAAGCGCTCTATCGGGATCTTTGCAACGTGATAAAGAATTCTTTAGCAGCATATACAATATCAGTCCATTTATGATCAAAGGTGTATACCCTGTTATCAAAGCTGTAACCAATCCCATTAACAAATACTAAAATCAAATCAGAAATTTTGAATACATGACACTTGCTCGTAGCTGAAGCCAAAATATTTGATCTGGTCTTCCGTTAAATCCTGAAACGAATGATCCGTCACGAGGGCATCAAAGGCATACGGAAAACCATATTCCTTGCCGCCCAGGCCGTTCCACTCTGCCAGATGATACTCTGGAAGAGCTATTTCCCGGAGATAAGACACGATCTCCAACCTCGCAAGGGCAGCAGCAAAGGCCTCATTATCTAGTGTCGGTTCCACTCTTGCTACCCTCCAAAATTTCTGTCTGGGATGGGAGTATCATTCTCTTTGCTTGGCTCTTCTGCTGTAGATGGCTCGCCAGCTTCATTCAACCTGCGTCCCCCGATGTGACCTTAACGTTTGGACCTTGCGCGTTTACCCCCGGTGCGTTCGGATTTCCAGGGGACCATCTGACTCCGTCACCGTTCTTTCCAGCCTTTCCTGGTGCACTCCAAGCCCATGCCTTTGATGCCCTCGTGACGGATCATTCGTTTCAGGATTTAACGGAAGACCAGATCAAATATTTGGGCTTCGGCTACGAGCAAGCGTCATGTATTCAAAATTTTTCTGGTCTGATTTTAGCATTTTGTTAATGGGATTGGTTACAGCTTTGATAACAAGGTATACACCTCTGATCATAAATGGACTGATATTGTATATGCTGCTAAAGAAGTCTTTATCACGTTGCAAAGATCCCGATAGAGCGCTTTGCAGGGATATTGCGTCAGAAGCTAAAGCTAAACTGAAGACAACCTGCCTTCCGGCATGATGTTCGATGTAATGGCAAGGAGCCAAGCCAAATCAGGAGGTGGCGGGCGGGGGTTCTGAACGTCGTGCTTAGAATCGCAATTTTGCTGCCTTTCTGGCCAAGACTACTTCCGCGAGCGCACCGGCCGCATCGCCTCCGTCCTCTCCAACCGCGAAGGCGAGAGCTGGGAATACTTTTACGACGCGCTCGACCGGCTCACGTTCGCCGACAATTTGACGGCAGGCCGGCCTGACGACCAGTTCTCCTACGACATCGCCGGCAACATGCTGTCGAATCGCGGCATCGGCGACTACGACTACCCGGCGCCGCACCAGCCGCGGCCGCATGCGCCGCGGAGGGCGGGGTCGCGCGTCTACTGCTACGACGCCAACGGCAATGTGGTGAACGACGGCACGCGGGCCTATCGCTGGGACGGCTCCAACCGGCTGCTGTCGGCCGGCCCCTCGACAAGCTCAGGACAGGCTGTGTCCTTCTCCTACTGGCCGGACGGCACGCGGCTCGTCGGGGGTGACGCTTTCCCTCGGCGCCGGGCTCAAGCTCAAGGACGGCGTGTGGACCCGATACGTGCATCCCGACCCAATGCGGATCGGCCCGACCGGCGCGCCGGTCACCTCGTGGCTGCACCGCGACCATCTGGGCTCCGTGCGGCTGCGGACCGGCGGCGAGGGCTGGGAGTGGGTCATGCGAGGTACATGTCCTATGGCGCGCCGGCACCGGGGCTCTCCATCGCAACGCGTATCTGGGTGACGGGAATTCCGTTTAACAAGGATGGCTTCGCGGAATTTTTCAGGCGTGGCTACGCGCACTTGTCACAATTACCGCCTCAGGAAGCCGAGCCACGGATTTTGCGAGAGCGAATAAGGCAGCTGGACTCCCAAGCACCCCCGAAGGCCACACTTGGCACCGCCATCAGGATGGTCAGACAATTCAGCTGGCGCCTAGAGACTTGCATGCGAACACTGGGCATACGGGGGCGTTGCTTTAGGTCGTCCAGGGAGTTAACTTATGCTCCGCACCATCACAGAACCTAACGCGCCGATAAGCGAGATCGAGTTAAAGCTATTTGAGAGCCACCATCGCCTCAGACTACCTCCGTCCTATGAGAATTTCTTGTTACGGAACCACGGCGGCCGGCCGACGCCAGCCGCATTTCCAATCGAGGGATTCACGAATAATCCGTTCGGCGGAATTCAAATCTTCTTTGGATTCGGCGCTCGTGTTCCAACTTCGGGTCTCGACATGGTCTTATCGGATCATTTTGAGCTTATTCCCTCGGGCATAATACCGATTGCTTGCAC
>JACCSN010000832.1 GCA_013812985.1 Hyphomicrobiales bacterium
TCCGCAACCGCCCCTGGACGTTCTGGCAGTACACCGCGACAGGCCGCGTCCCCGGCATCGGCGGCGATGTCGACAGGAACGCCTTCCAGGGATCCGCGAAGGAATGGACACGCTGGCTGAAGCAGCACGGGCTGAAAGGCTGAGACAAAGGGGAGGCGCGATGATGCCGGTCGAGGTCCGCCCATTCCAGGCCAACGATCACGACGCCTGGAAGCCTCTCTGGAACGGCTATCTCGCCTTCTACCGAACCGAGGTCCCGGCGGCGACGACGGAGGAGACCTGGCGCCGGCTCCTCGATCCGGAGGGCCGGATTCATGGGCTCGGCGCGTTCGACGCGGCGGGCCGGCTCATTGGCCTCGTGCACTACCTGTTCCATCCGGTCACCTGGTCGATCACCGACCGTTGCTACCTGGAAGACCTCTTTGTCGCTCCGGAAGCGCGTGGCGCGGGGGCTGGCCGCGCGCTCATCGAGGCGGTCTACCGCGCCGCCGACGCGGCCGGCGCCGACCAGGTCTACTGGCTGACGGAGGACGACAACGCGGCCGCGCGCCGACTCTATGACCGGGTCGGGCGGCTGACGCCGTTCATCAAATACAGCCGCTGACGGCACGGGCGCCCCTTCTCCCCTCTCATCCTGAGCTTGTCGAAGGGGTGGGAGAAGGTGGCTGCGGGACGCAGCCGGATGAGGGGTGTCGCGAAGCGATCGGGCCCGCGCGGCGACTGAAATCCGCGCTATTTCGTTCTGGAAAGCCGCGCTCTACGATCCCCCTCTCCCGACCTTCGGCTGACGCCGGAGGCCGCCCTCCCCCGCTTGCGGGGGAGGGGTCGTGCTACGCAGCCGAGGTTCCCATGCTCCCCAACGCGCCCCGCGCCTTCAACTTCGGTCTCGGCGAGACCGCCGATATGCTGCGCGACAGCGTGGCCGGCTTCGCGGCCGATCGGATCGCGCCGCTCGCCGAGCGTGTCGACCGCGAGGACTGGTTCCCGCGCGAGCTGTGGCCCGAGATGGGCGCGCTTGGCCTGCATGGCGTCACGGTGTCGGAGGAGGAAGGCGGGGCGGGCCTTGGCTACCTGGAGCATTGCATCGCCATGGAGGAGGTGTCGCGCGCTTCCGGCTCCGTCGGGCTCTCCTACGGCGCGCATTCCAACCTCTGCGTGAACCAGATCTTCCGCTGGGGGTCGCCTGAGCAGAAAGCCCGCTATTTGCCAAAGCTCCTCTCCGGCGAGCATCTCGGCGCCCTCGCCATGTCGGAGGCGGGCGCCGGCTCCGATGTCGTCTCGATGCAGCTTCGCGCGGAGAAGCGCGGTGGCCGCTACCGCCTGAACGGCACGAAATTCTGGATCACCAACGGGCCGCAGGCGGACACGCTCGTCGTCTACGCCAAGACCGACATGGACGCCGGCGCACGCGGCATCACCGCCTTCCTCGTCGAGAAAAGCTTCCCCGGATTTTCGGTCGCGCAGAAACTCGACAAGCTCGGCATGCGCGGTTCGGAAACGGGCGAGCTCGTTTTTCAGGACTGCGAGGTTCCCGAAGAGAACGTGCTCGGCGGCGTCGGGCAGGGAGTCTCCGTGCTCATGTCCGGCCTCGATTACGAGCGCGCCGTGCTCGCCGCCGGCCCGCTCGGGCTGATGCAGGCGGCGCTCGATGTGGTGATGCCCTATGTGCATGAGCGGCATCAGTTTGGCCGGCCGATCGGCGCCTTCCAGCTGATGCAGGGCAAGCTCGCCGACATGTATGTGACGCTCTCAGCCGCCCGCGCCTACGTCTACGCCGTCGCCAGGGCCTGCGACCGGGGCGAGACGACACGCGAGGATTCCGCCGGCGCGATCCTCTTCGCCGCCGAGAAGGCGACGCAGGTGTCGCTCGACGCCATCCAGTGCCTCGGCGGCAACGGCTACATCAACGACTATCCGACCGGCCGCCTGCTGCGCGACGCCAAGCTCTACGAGATCGGCGCCGGTACATCGGAAATCCGCCGCATGCTGATCGGGCGGGAGATTTTTGAGAAGGCGGGATGACGTCTCGCCGGCCCCCGTCCGAACACCACATAGCCCGAACCAGTGCGCTCGCCGCGCGAGTCGGTCCCATAAGCTCCGATGAGATCGTCGATTCCGTCGCCGTTCACGTCGCCGGCCGAGGCGACGCAAACGCCGCTTTTGTTATGCGCGGCCGCGCCGTTCATCCGGAAGCCGTCGGTTCCGTCAAGCGTGGATAGATCGAGGGTTTGATCAAAGCTCTCGCCCGGTCCCCGCCCGAACACCACGTAGCTCGACCCGGCGAAGAAGGCGCCGCCGGGACTGGCGTTGATGGCCCCGATGATCAGGTCGTCGAAGCCGTCGCCGTTCACGTCGCCGGCCGATGCCAGTGAAGGCGCGATTCGCCGAAACGCTTCCTCTTCAGCCCGGGCGCGAAGTCGGGCGGATGACGGCTCCAGCCAACAACTGCGAACGTTGCTGTCTTTGATTAAGTTCCTACACAAACACGACGTAAGGTCATATTCAAGCTGCGCGTCGTTCTATCCTAAAGCGCACATCAGGTTGCGCCCATCCGCGTCCCCGTGTATCTGACTTCCACCGCAATTCGCACCCGGGAGGCAGCGCATGACAGGCATCGGCACGATCATCGCCCCCGCGTTGCGCCTCCGCGAAGGCGCGGTATCGGGTTCGCTGCGCGCCTGACCCTCGTTCCCAAGACCTGAATTCCTGAGCGGCGGCGGCTTCCGCCGCCTCGTCTCGTCCATCACACAGGGAGCCGGTGCGCGTCCTCGCGAGCCGGTCGGCTCATGATACGTCGTCGCTCCGCCGGGCGCGCGGATACGTTCCGCGACGTCCTCCGCTTTACTTTCGCCCATTGGCGCCGGCAGGGCCGGCTGGCGTCCTGGGTCGCCGGCGCGATCCTCGTCGCCACCGCGACGGACGTGCTCTTGCCGGTCTTCGCCGGCCGGCTGGTCGACGCGGTGGCGCTGCGCGGCGCCGACCGCGAGGCAGCGCTGGACCAGGCGCTCATCGCCCTTGGCGTGCTGATCGGCCTGGGCCTCGTGTCGCCCTGATCATGCGCCATCTGGCGTTCCTGGCCATCATCCGGCTGACTCTCGCCATCATGATCGATGTCGGGCACGACGCCTTCCACCGGGTGCAGCGTTTCTCCACCGACTGGCACGCCAATTCCTTCGCCGGTTCCACGGTCCGCAAGATCACCCGCGGCATGTGGGCGCTCGACCTCCTGAACGACACGCTGCTCGTCGCGCTGTGGCCGTCGCTGGTCGTCCTGGTCGGCTCCGCCTTCGTGCTGTCGCTCTACTGGCCCGTCATGGGCCTCGTCGTCAGCCTGGGCGCAATCGCCTATATCGGCCTCACCGCGGCCTTGTCGCTCCTCTATGTCGCGCCGGCCGCGCGGCTCGCCAATTCCTGGGACACGCGGCTCGGCGGCGCGCTGGCCGACGCGGTCAGCTGCAACGCCGTCGTCAAGGCCTTCGGCGCGGAGGAGCGCGAGGAGGGACGGCTCGCGCGCGTGCTCGCCAAATGG
>JACCSN010000835.1 GCA_013812985.1 Hyphomicrobiales bacterium
GTCTTCAGGCCGCCATCGACCTGCAGCGCGATGCGCGAGCGCAAGCCGTTCTCGACCAGCGTCTGCTGCGTCTCGGCGAGGCCGATCTCCCACGGCGTGCCGGCATGCTTGATGGAGGTGAGCGGGGAGGCGCCGGTGCCGCCATCGTAGCCGGCGATGGTGATGTGGTCGGCGCGCGCCTTGGCGACGCCGGCGGCGACCGTGCCGACGCCGACCTCGGAGACGAGCTTGACCGACACCGCGCCGGTCGGGTTGACGTTCTTCAGGTCGAAGATGAGCTGGGCAAGATCCTCGATCGAATAGATGTCGTGATGCGGCGGCGGCGAGATGAGGGCGACACCCGGCGTCGAATGGCGCACCTTGGCGATTACCGCGTCCACCTTGTGGCCGGGCAGCTGGCCGCCCTCGCCAGGCTTGGCGCCCTGGGCGATCTTGATCTGCATCATGTCGGAATTGACGAGGTACTCCGCCGAGACGCCGAAGCGGCCGGACGCCACCTGCTTGATCGCCGAGCGGCGGGAATCCCCGTTGGCGAGCCGGGTGAAGCGCTCGGATTCCTCGCCCCCCTCCCCGGTGTTCGACTTGCCGCCGATCCGGTTCATGGCGATGGCGAGCGTCTCGTGCGCCTCGCGCGAGATGGAGCCGAAACTCATCGCGCCGGTGGAGAAGCGTCGGACGATATCGGCGGCCGGCTCGACCGCCTCGATCGGTACGGGCTCCGATCCGATCTCCTCCGCATCCTTGATGCGGAACAGGCCGCGGATGGCGAAGCTGCGCTGCACCTGGCCGTTCATCAGGGCGGCGTATTGCCGGTAGGCCTCGACACCCTTGCCGCGCACCGCGTGCTGGAGGAGCGTGACGGCGTCCGCGGTCCAGATGTGGTCCTCGCCGCGCAGGCGCAAGGCATACTCGCCGCCGACGTCGAGAGCGCGGCGCAGCACAGGATCGTCGCCGAATGCGCTCGCATGGCGGCGGACCGTCTCCTCGGCAACCTCGGCCAGGCCAACGCCCTCGATCATGGTCGCGGTGCCGAAGAAGAAGCGGTCGACAAACGCGCTTGACAGGCCGACAGCGTCGAAGATCTGCGCGCCGCAATAGGATTGGTATGTGGAGATGCCCATCTTGGACATCACCTTGAGGATGCCTTTGCCGATCGACTTGATGTAGCGGTAGACGGCTTCGTTGGCGTCGACGACTTCCGGAAATGCGTCTTCCGCATGCATTTCCAAGATCGTCTCGAAGGCGAGATACGGGTTGATCGCCTCCGCGCCATAGCCGGCGAGCAGGCAGAACTGGTGCACCTCGCGGGGCTCGCCGGTTTCGACGACGAGCCCGACGGAGGTCCTCAGGCCCTTGCGGATCAGGTGATTGTGGACCGCCGCCGTGGCGAGCAAAGCGGGAATGGCGACGCGCACCGCGCTCACCAGCCGGTCGGACAGGATAATAATGTTGTAGCCGTCAAGCACGGCGCGCTCGGCGCGTTCGCAGAGCCGCCGGACCGCCATCTCCATGCCGTCGGCCCCGCGCTCCAGCGCATAGGTGTCATCGAGGGTCTGGGTCTGGAAGGCGTTGTCGGCGATGTCGCCGATGGCGCGGATCTTTTCCAGATCCGCATTGGTGAGGATCGGCTGCCGCACTTCCAGGCGCTTGCGCTCCGAGAGGCCCTTCAGGTCGAAGAGATTGGGCCGCGGGCCGATGAAGGAAACGAGGCTCATGACAATTTCCTCGCGAATCGGATCGATCGGCGGGTTCGTCACCTGGGCGAAATTCTGCTTGAAATAGCTGTAGAGGAGCTTTGGCTTGCGCGAGAGCACGGCGACGGGCGTGTCGGTGCCCATGGAGCCGATAGCCTCCTGGCCGGTGACGGCCATCGGCGCCATGAGGAGCCTCAGATCCTCCTGGGTGTAGCCAAAAGCCTGCTGGCGATCGAGGAGCGAGGCGTTGCTGCCGGGCGCGCGCGAGCCGACCTTTGGCAGATCCTCCAGGACGATCTGGGTGCGGGCGAGCCATTTGCGATAGGGGTTCGCCGTGGCGAGCCGCTGCTTCAGCTCGTCGTCGGAGACGATGCGGCCTTCCTCCAGGTCGATGAGCAGCATCTTGCCCGGTTGCAGCCGCCACTTGGTGACGATCCGCTCCTCCGGCACCGGCAGCACGCCGACCTCCGACGCCAGGATGACCATGTCGTCATCGGTGACCACGTAACGGGCGGGCCGGAGGCCGTTGCGATCGAGCGTGGCGCCGATCTGGCGGCCGTCGGAGAAGGCGATGGAGGCCGGGCCGTCCCACGGCTCCATGATGGCGGCGTGGTACTCGTAAAAGGCGCGGCGGTCCTCGTCCATCAGCGGATTGCCGGCCCAGGCCTCCGGGATCAAGGTCATCGCCGCGTGGGCGAGCTCGTAGCCGCCCTGGACCAGGAATTCGAGCGCGTTGTCGAAGCAGGCGGTATCCGACTGGCCCTCATAAGAGATCGGCCAGAGCTTGCCGATCTCGTCGCCGAAACGGGGGGACGAGACGGAGGCCTGGCGCGCCGCCATCCAGTTGACGTTGCCGCGCAGCGTGTTGATCTCGCCGTTATGGGCGACCATCCGGTAGGGATGAGCGAGCTTCCACGACGGGAAGGTGTTGGTGGAGAAGCGCTGGTGGATAAGCGCCAGGGCGGAGGCGAAGCGCGGGTCGTGCAGGTCGCGGTAATAGGCACCGAGCTGGTAGGCGAGAAACATGCCCTTGTAGACCAGCGTCCGGCACGACAGGGAGACGATGTAGAAACCCTGGTCTTCGCCCTTGGCCGCCTCGTAGATCGTGTTGGAGATCACCTTGCGCAGGATGAAGAGCCGCCGCTCGAAGCTGTCGCCGTGCTCAGAGCCTGCCCCGCGGCGGATGAAGACCTGGCGGTGCACCGGCTCGCTTGCCCGGATCGCTTCGGCCTGGGAAAGGCTCGAATTGTCGACCGGCACGGAGCGCCAGCCGAGCAGGGTTTGGCCCTCGGCGGCGACGACGCGCTCGACGATGCCCTCAAGACGGAGCCGCAGCTTCTCGTCCCGGGGCATGAAGATATGGCCGACGCCGTAATCCCCGGATTCCGGCAAGTCGAAGCCCAGCTCGGCGCATTCGGCCTTGAGGAAATCATGCGGGATCTGCACCAGGATGCCTGCCCCGTCGCCAACCAGCGGGTCGGCCCCGACGGCGCCGCGATGCGTCAGGTTGTCGAGAATCCGCAGGGCGTTCTGAATGATGAGATGTGACTTGCGGCCCTTCATGTCGGCGATGAAGCCGACGCCGCAGGAATCGTGATCATTGCCCCGGTTATAGAGGCCAACGGGATTGGCGGCCTGCTCGCACCGAGGCGCAAGCGCCGCGCGTCTGGCGGCGGCGCTCGCTTGCTTCGCGCGCTGGCGCCGCATCTCAGCCGCCGTCCTCAGCTCCGTCATGGCGTCCTCACCAAAAGAGCGG
The DNA here is from genome assembly GCA_013812985.1 of Hyphomicrobiales bacterium. The sequence goes on from JACCSN010000835.1 coordinate 3,451, forward strand.
GTCACTCCCGCATGGCTTAGCTTGAGGCTCGTCAATGCCGCCAGCGCGGCCGATCCCCCGCTGTCCCCGCGCCGCGCACCCACGCGCCGATGGCCCGCCTTGTGACGACCTTACTTCAGTGAACCGACTTCGTCAGCCTCGCGTGAAATAGGACAGCATGCCTGTCCTTTGACCATGCCGGATTCTGCGCGGCTCAGCAAGTGTGTCGCAGCGATGTCGGCAGCTCCCTTGCGGCCGGCGGTTCGTCCCACTAAGGCTCCCGCCCCATGATC
>JACCSN010000888.1 GCA_013812985.1 Hyphomicrobiales bacterium
CGTTGCAAGTGGTGGCGACCGACCATTGCTCCTTCACGTCGGAGCAGAAGCGCTTTGGCGTTGGCGATTTCACCCGGATCCCGAACGGCACCGGCGGGCTGGAGGACCGCATGCCGGTCCTGTGGACCAAGGGCGTGCGCACCGGCCGGTTGACGATGAACGAGTTCGTCGCCGCGACTTCGTCCAACATCGCCAAGATCCTCAACATCTATCCGAAGAAGGGCGCCATCGCGGTTGGCAGCGACGCCGACCTTGTCGTCTGGGACCCGGAGGCGAAGAAGACGATCAGCGCCTCACGACAGCAATCGGTGATCGACTATAACGTCTTCGAAGGCGTCGAGGTGACCGGCCTGCCGCGCTATACGCTGTCGCGGGGCGAGGTCGTCTTCGCGGACGGCGCTGTGCAGGCCGAGGAGGGCAGGGGCCGCTTCGTCGAGCGCCCGCCGGGCCAGGCCGTGCAGCAGTCACTGTCGTCCTGGAAGGCGCTCACCACGCCGCAGCCGATCGAGCGGCGGCGGGAGAACATGCCGGCGGGGGTATAGGCTCGGCGCTTCCCTTCTCCCGCCTCATCCTGAGCCTGCCGAAGGGCGGGAAAAGCTGATTGCGGAGCAGGTCCGCGGAGTTGATCCGAGGAATGAGGGTGGCGCGAAGCGATCGATGTCGTCAACGACGCGACGCGCATCCAGGCTTGGCCCGGGATTTCTTGCGGAGGGCTGGGACGGGGTCGTCCGCGGCAAACTGCGTTGCCTGGGGTCCGTCATCACCCCTCACCCAACCTCTCCCCACGAGTGGGAGAGGGGCAGGCCGCGAATTCTTCGGCAAAAAAATTATCCCCGGCCCAAGAACCTCCCGTATCATCTGTCCATCCCCGCCCAATGAGGGCGTCGGCCGGCGTGATCGATCGGGGCGGGGGTGCGGAGCCCGTAGCGGTGAAGGAGTCACGCCCGATGAACCGCCGCGGGAGCCCAAGCCGTTTCGTCGACGCATTGAGGCCTGGCGTGAAGCAACCCTGGAAGAGGGAGTGCTGAATGGGAAAGGCGAATGTCCCGAAGGCGAACGGAGCAAGCTTCCCCTCCGCGCGGGGCGCCCACCGGCGCTACTGTTTGAACTGATCGCGATCATCAGGTCGCAGCTCCAAGCACCGCGAGGTGCCCCGCACCCCTCCATGACCTCGGGCCGCAAGGCCGCGGGCGGCGAGCGCTTGCCCGGTCGACGGCAAACCCGCAAGTCTGCGCCGCCCTGTCGGACATGGCTCAAATCTCCTGTATGCTGATCCCGTCGGCGATCCTTATCGTCGGTAGTCTGGTTGCGACGCGAGGGAATGGCCGAGCGATGTTGAAGACGGTCGAACAGGTCGGAGTGCGGGCCGCAACGTCGTCCGCGCCCGCGGAGAACGTCATCGACATTCGCGACCTGTCGCTCACCTTCCAGACCGGCGATGGGCCCGTCCAGGCGCTGTCCGGGATCGACCTCAGCGTCGAGCGCGGCGAGTTCGTCTCCTTCATCGGCCCGTCCGGCTGCGGCAAGACGACCCTCCTGCGCGTCATCGCCGATCTGGAGCGGCCCACCGCCGGTTCGATCCTGGTCAACGGGCTGACGCCCGAGGAGGCGCGGAAAACCCGCTGCTATGGCTACGTCTTCCAGTCGGCGGCGCTTTATCCATGGCGCAGCATCGCCAGGAACGTCGCGCTGCCATTGGAAGTCATGGGCATCCGCAGGGCCGAGCGCGCCGAGCGGGTGCGGCGGAACCTGGCGCTGGTGAACCTCACAGGCTTTGAGCGAAAATTCCCGTGGCAGCTTTCCGGCGGCATGCAGCAGCGCGCCTCGATCGCCCGCGCGCTTTCCTTCGACCCGGCGCTGCTCCTCATGGACGAGCCGTTCGGGGCGCTGGACGAGATCGTCCGCGATCACCTGAACGAGCAGCTACTGGAGCTCTGGGCCAAGACGCGGAAGACGGTGATCTTCGTCACCCACTCCATCCCCGAAGCCGTGTTCCTCTCCACCCGCATCGTGGTGATGTCCCCGCGGCCGGGCCGCATCCACGACGTGATCGTCAGCAACCTGCCGCGGGATCGCACGCTCGACATCCGCGAGACGTCGGAATTCCTGGCCATCGCCGCCCGCGTCAGGCAGGGGCTGCGCGAGGGGCATTCCTATGAGGATTGAGCGTCAGCGGATCTCCAGCTTCACTCTCGGCGATTTGTCATCCCGGTCTGCCGCGCGAGCGGCAAAACCGAGATCCGTAAACGCCGAGGCATGCCGGATTGAATGCCACCGAAATCACCGTCGAGCGTCGGCGTTTATGGGTCCCGGACAGGCGCTTCGCGCCTTCCGGGATGACAACGACAAAGGGTGGCGCGTGTGACGGCCGCCCCTATTGCCGAGCCGGGCGCCGCGATCGGCTATCAGGCGCGGCCGGCACTGTTTCGGCGCGCCTTCGCCGGCAGCGCCGGCCCGGTCCTGGTCGTCTGCCTCGCCATCCTCGCCATCTGGTATGTCGGGGCGATCCTCCTCAACGCCCCCTTCGCGCGCGAAATCCTCGCGCGCTCCGGCCAGCTTTACTCGACCGCCGATCTCGTCTCCGCCACCCTTTATGCCGAACGCCCCGTGCTTCCGGCCCCGCATCAGGTCGCGGCCGAAATCTACAAGACCACCGTCCTGATGAAGCCAAGCTCCAAGCGGAGCCTTGTTTTCCACGGCTGGGTGACGCTTTCCTCCACGCTGCTCGGCTTCCTCATGGGCA
>JACCSN010000610.1 GCA_013812985.1 Hyphomicrobiales bacterium
CGGTTGAAAAAACTGTCCTCCGGACCGAAGGCGAGCGACGGCCGCATGATCACCGCCCGCGGCATCGCCTCCAGCATGCCCGCCTCGCCTTCGGCCTTGGAGCGGAGATAGCCCACCGTTGACGGCCGCTCCGCGCCGATCGCCGAGACGTGCACAACGTTGGAAATGCCCGCCGCCCGCGCCGCCTCGCCGATCGTCCGCGGCCCGAAGCTCTGCACGGCGTCAAACGTCTGCCGGCCGGCCTGGAACAGGATGCCGACAAGGTTGACCACGGCGTCGGCGCCGTCCACCGCGCGGTCGATCGACCAGCGGTAGCGCAGGTTCGCCTGGATCGCCTTGATCTGCCCGACCGTGCCGAGCGGCTGCAGGTGGCCGGCCAGGTCCGGCCGTCGCACCGCCACGCGAACGCGATGCCCCCGCCGCGCCAGCGCCTGGACGACGTAACGGCCGATGAAGCCTGAGCCGCCGAACACGGTGACCAGCTTGGCGGACGAGCGCGGCGGCTCCATTCGCGATCCTCTGAAGCGTTATGCGTCGTGGCTGATTATAGCGCCAATCCCCCGGTGTGAAGGGCTTCATGCCGCTACAGGCTAGCCCGCCGCATCTGCTCCCGCATAGCCGCTGAATGTCGTGGAACGGCGCCGTGCAGCTGGTTAGGAGGTAAGTTTATCGAGCCCGAACCAGCCCGTCTTCAGCAAAGCGATGCTCCCCGTCCAAGCCGCCCTGCCGGAGCTTCTCGCGGCGCTGGAAACCCGCAACGCCGCGGTGCTGATCGCGCCGCCCGGCGCCGGCAAGACGACCGGCGTTCCCCCGGCGCTGCTCCACGCCGGCTGGCGCGGCGACGGGCGCATCATCGTCGTCGAGCCGCGCCGACTCGCCGCCCGGGCCGCCGCCTCCCGCATCGCCGAGCTCATGGGCGAGGCCGTGGGCCGGACGATCGGCTACCGCGTCAGAAACGAAACAAAGGTGTCGCGCGAGACCCGGATCGAGCTCGTGACCGCGGGCGTCTTCGTCCGCATGGTTCTCGCCGATCCCGGGCTCGACGGCGTCGCAGCGGTGCTCTTCGACGAGGTGCATGAGCGCGCCGTCGACATGGATCTCGGCCTGGCGCTCGCGCTCGACGCCCAGTCGGGCCTACGCGACGACCTGCGCCTTCTCGCCATGTCCGCCACCCTCGACGGCCGCCGCTTCGCTGCGCTCCTGGGCGACGCCCCGATCGTCGAAAGCCAGGGCCGGCTCTATTCCGTCGAGACGATCTATCTCGGCGGCGATCCCGCGCAAAGGATCGAGGACCGCGTCGCTCGCGCGGTTCTGAAGGGCCTGGCGGAGGAGAACGGCTCCATCCTGGCCTTCCTGCCCGGCCAGGGCGAAATCCTCCGCACGGCGGAGCGGCTGGAAGGCAAGCTCCCGCCGGACGTCACGCTGGCTCCCCTGTTTGGCGCGCTGGACCCGCGAGTGCAGGACGCCGCCATCCGCCCAGCCCCGCCGGGCCGCCGCAAGGTGGTGCTCGCCACTGCCATCGCCGAGACCTCGCTCACCATCGAAGGCGTCCGCCTCGTGGTGGATTCTGGCCTCTCGCGGCGTCCCCGCTACGAGCCCGGCTCCGGGCTCGCCCGGCTTGAAACGGTGCGCGTCTCGCGCGCCGCCGCCGATCAGCGCCGCGGCCGCGCCGGCCGCACCGGGCCCGGCCTTTGCTATCGCCTGTGGGACGAACCGCAGACGGCGTCGCTGGTCGCCTTCGATCGCCCGGAAATCCTGGAAACGGATTTAAGCGCTCTCGCGCTCACTCTGCTCGCCTGGGGCGTGAAGGACCCTGCGGAACTCCGCTGGCTCGATCCGCCGCCGACCGCCGCCTTTTCCGAGGCGCTTGACCTGCTCCACCGCCTGGGCGCTCGCGATCCTGCCGGCGGCCTCTCCGAACATGGGCGGCGCCTGTCAGACCTGCCGCTCGCCCCCCGGCTCGCGCATGCCGTGCTGGCCGGGGCGGGGGAGGGCGAAGCCAGGCTCGCGGCGGATATCGCCGCGATCCTTTCGGAGCCGGGGCTCGGCGGGCGCGACACGGATATCCGGTCGCGGCTGGAGGGCTTCCGGCGGGACCGAAGCCCCCGGGCCACAGCCGCGCGCTCCGCGGCGGCGCGCTGGGCGCGGCTGGCCGGAGGCGGCGAGGCAAACAGACCGGGGC
>JACCSN010000919.1 GCA_013812985.1 Hyphomicrobiales bacterium
TCGTAGCGGCCGAGCCGGTAATGCGCCCAGCCGAGGCTGTCGACGATGTAGCCGTCATTGGGGCGGAGCTCGACGGCCTTGCCGATCATCGCCATCGCCTCTTCCAGGTTCATGGCCTTGTCGACCAGCGAATAGCCGAGATAATTGAGGACCAGCGGCTGGTCGGGGCTGATCTCCAGCGCGCGTCTGAAATCGGCTTCCGCCTTGGCCCATTCCTTGGTGCGCTCATAGGCGATGCCGCGGAAATAGAACAGGCTCCAATCGGCCGTGCCGGGCTCGGGGATTTTCTCGATCGCCTTGGCGTAAATCTCGGCGGCCTCGGCGAAGCGCTCGCGGCTGCGCAGCATGTTGCCGTACTGGATGTAGGTCTGCACGTCATCGGGCGCGCGGCGGACGGCCTCCTCGAAGGCGCGCTGCGCTTCCTCGGTCTTCTCCATCCGGTCCAGCGCCAGCGCCGCCCTGAGCACGCCCAGGGCGCGGAAGGGGGAGTCGGGCGCGATCGATTCAAACGTCCGGATCGCCGCTTCGCCCTGCTCGTTCGCGTCGAGCAGGTTGCCGAGCGACAGCGCGGCCAGGCCGCCGGCCGTCTGCGGGTCGAGGTAGAGCGCCAGGCGAAGATAGAGCGAGGCGACCTCCAGCCCGCCTTCCTGTCCGACCGCCGCGCCGATCCCCGCCAGCGCCTCCGCGGCCCCTTGCGCCGGCGTCGCCACGCTGGCGATGTCGCCGCCGGAGCTGACGCTCGCCAGCGCCGCGACCGCCAGGGCGTTATCGGGGAAGCGCGTGAGGAAGTCGCGCAGCGCCGCTTCCGCCTCCGGCTTGCGGCCGGCCAAGGCCAACGCCTGGGCGTAGGCCTCCGTGATGCGAACCGCGTTGGGGTCCAGATCACGCGCTTCGGCAAGAAGCTCCAAGGCGTCCTCGGTGCGCCCGGAAGCGAGCATGATATAGCCGCTGTGGAGGCGCTTGAACGGCTCGTACCATTCCTCGCCCTTGAGCTTGGCAAGCTCGGCGATCGCTTTCTCATGCTCGCCCTGCCCGGAACGCGCCCAGGCGACCAGGAGGGCGCCGGTGAGGTCGGCGATCACGCCGACCCCGGGCGATTTCAGCGCCACGGCGGCCTCGGCGTATTTCGCCGTGCGGATTTGCTCGACGGCCCGGATGAGCCGGGCTGCGTGGTTGGTCGGCGCTTTCTCGAACAGCTTGTCCGCCAGCCCGAGCGCTTCGTCCACATCGCCCGCGGCCGCAGAGAGAACCAGCGTGCGCTCCAGCAGAAAGAGGTTGTCGGGATCCGTCTTCAGCGCCGACCGGTAGAAGGACGCGGCGTTCGGCATGTCCTTTTCGACGTCGGCCGTGCGGGCGGCCAGGTAATTGCCCGAAAAGCTGGTCGCCTCGATCTCCTCGTCGGCGGGAACCGCCAAGGCAGGGCCGTCAAGGAGGGAGAGTGCGACTACGAGGGCGGCGAGAGAGACCGCCCGCAAGGCATGGCGCCTGAAACCTGTGATCATCAGTTGTTTCCTTCGACGCTTCCGCTTACAGCGCGGCGATTCCCGGAGCAATGGCGTCAGCGCAGCGCCCTTCGGGGGCCAGTCGCTTTTTCACGTCAATGTGCGCGAGCGATGCAGAACTCCACAGCTTTCAGGAGCGCCGCCTTGAACGGCTCGTCCGGCAAGGGCGCCAGCGCGTCCCGCGCCATGGCGCCGTAATGCCGCGCCCGCTCCACCGTGTCGCGCAGGGCTTTGGTGCGCTCCAGGAGCTCGATGGCCTTGGCGAGATCCGCGTCCGCGATCGACCCCTCCACCACGGTCCGGGTCCAGAACGCCCGGTCGTCCCGGGCGCCGCGCCGGTAGGCCAGCACCACGGGAAGCGTCACCTTCCCCTCGCGAAAGTCGTCCCCCACATTCTTGCCGAGCGTCGGCGTCTGCCCGCCGTAATCCAGCGCATCGTCGATGAGCTGGAAGGCGATTCCGAGATTGAGGCCAAAGGAGCGGAACGCCGACCGCACGCCGCGCTCGGCCCCCGCCACGATGGCGCCCACCTCGGCGGCAGCGGAGAACAGCACGGCCGTCTTGGCTCGGATCACGTCGAGATATTCGTCCTCCGTGGTCTCGGTGTTCTTGGCCGTGGTGAGCTGCATCACCTCGCCTTCGGCGATCGTCCCGGCGGCGGCGGCGAGCACTTCCAGCGCCTCCAGCGAGCCGACCTCGACCATCATCTTGAAAGCCTGGCCGAGCAGGAAGTCGCCGACCAGCAGGCTTTCCTGGTTGCCCCAGACGAGCCGGGCGGTGCGCTTGCCGCGGCGCGTGTCGCTCTCGTCGACGACATCGTCATGGAAGAGGGTCGCCGTGTGCATGAACTCGACGCTCGCCGCGAGCTTCACGTCGCCCTCGCCGGCATAGCCGCAGGCCTGGGCCGACGCGATGGTCACCATCGGGCGCAGCCGCTTGCCGCCCGAATCGATCAGGTAGCGCGCCACCTCCGGGATGAGCGCCACGTCGGAGCTGGTCCGCTCGATCACAAGGCGGTTCACCCGTTCCATGCCGCCCGCGGTGGCAGTGAGAAGCGGCGCGATTGAAGCGCGCTCCGCCGGCGATTCCTCAAACGATAACACGACGCCCAACGCCACCACTCCGCGTTCTCGGAATGCACACCCTGCTTCACTGAGGACCATAAAGCGGGGAAGCGGCCGCCAAAAGGGGACACGATGGCACAATGCCGCGATGAGCCGGCGCTTCGCTATCCGGGAAGAAGCGGCTAGGCTAGGGAATGATCGAACTTTTCCGCAGCAACGATCCGGTCGTGATCTCCTTCGTCGAGGCGCTCCTGAAGGAGGCCGGCATCGAGCATGCGACGCTGGACCAGAACATGAGCGTGATGGAAGGCTCGCTCGGCATCCTGCCGCGGCGCATGCTGGTGGCCAGAAGGCAGCATGAGAGCGCCCGGCGCATCCTCGTGGAGGCTGGGCTCGGGCGGGAGCTGTCTTGACGGCCGCCGCCGAGGACAGCAGCGCTACGGAAATCAGCGTCGATCGCTTCCTCGGCGGGCTCGTCACCCTCGTCCAGCCCCGGCGCGGTCATCGCGCCGGCCTCGACGCGGCGCTGCTCCAGGCGCTGGTCCCCGCCGGCGCGTCCGGCCATGCCATCGACCTCGGCAGCGGGGTCGGAACCGTTGCCTTTTCGCTCGCGGCGCGGGCAGCCGCTCTGACCGTGACCGGCGTCGAGCGCGATGGGGGACTCGTGGCTTGTGGGCGGGCCGCCCTCGCAAGACCCGAAAACGCCGCTTTCGCCGATCGCGTGCGCCTCGTTGAAGCGGATGTCACCGCCCGACTTGAGGAGCGCAGTTCGCTCGGCCTTGTTGACCGGTCAGCCGATTGGTTGCTGATGAATCCGCCGTTCGACCTCGCCGGCCAGGTGCGCGCCTCGCCGGACGCGCGCCGCCGAAGCGCCCACGTAACGGACGCGGGCTCGCTTGAAGAATGGTGCCGAACGGCAGCGGGACTTGCCAAGCCCGGCGCGCTCCTTGGCCTGATTCATCGCGCCCAAGCCCTGCCGGATGTGTTGGCCGCGCTCGCCGGCCGGTTCGGCGACATCCGCATCCTGCCGGTTCACCCTGCGGCCGGCGACCCGGCGATCCGCATCCTGGTGAGAGCGCGCGGCGGCAGCCGGGCCGGTCCGCAAATCATGCCGGGCCTCGTGCTGCATCAACCGGACGGCAGCTGGACCCCGGCGGTCGATGCCC
>JACCSN010000931.1 GCA_013812985.1 Hyphomicrobiales bacterium
CGGCATCCGCAAGGCCGTGCGGGACGGCTCGAACTTCGACGTGTGGACATCGGGCGTCATCGTGGTCGCCTATGCCGTGCCGGGCTTCCTGTTCGCCATCTTCCTCATCGTCTTCTTCGCCGGCGGCACGTTCTTCGACTGGTTCCCGTTGCGCGGGCTCACGTCCGACGATTGGACGCGATTGTCCTGGCCGGAACGCATCGTCGACTATATCTGGCACCTGGCCTTGCCGCTGCTGGCCATGGCGCTGGCCGGCTTCGCCACATCGACGCTGCTGACCAAGAACTCCTTCCTGGACGAGATCCGCAAGCAATATGTCGTCACCGCGCGAGCCAAGGGCCTTTCGGAGCGCGACGTGCTCTACGGCCATGTCTTCCGCAACGCGATGCTCCTCGTCATTTCCGGCTTCCCGGGGGCATTCGTCTCCGCCTTCTTCGCCGGCTCGCTGCTCATCGAGACGATATTCTCGCTCGATGGCCTCGGCCTGCTCGGCTTTGAAAGCATCTTGAACCGCGACTACCCCGTCGTCTTCGCGACGCTTTACATCTTCTCGCTGATGGGCCTGGCCGTGCAGCTCGTCTCCGACCTCACCTATACCTGGATCGACCCGCGGATCGATTTCGAGAGCCGGGAGGTCTGAGCGCCGATGGACGCGAGAACCCCGCCGGACGCGCCTCGGCCCGACGATTCGCTGGAAACGATCACCCCCCTTCCCGGCCAGGCGATGCCGCCGCCGAAGCCGACCCGCTTCGCGCTGTCGCCGATCAATCGCCGCCGCTGGGCGAATTTCACCGCGAACCGGCGCGGCTATTGGTCCTTGTGGATCTTCCTCGTCCTCTTCGTGCTGTCGCTGTTCGCGGAGTTCATCGCCAACGACAGGCCCATCCTCGCCTCCTACAAGGGCGAGCTGCTGTTTCCGACGTTCATCGATTATCCGGAGGAAAAATTCGGCGGCTTCCTCGCGGTGACGGATTACCGGGCGCCCTTCGTGCAGGATGAGATCGAGGCGAATGGCTGGATTTTCTGGCCCCCGGTCCGATACTCCTACCAGACGATCAACAGCGAGATCCCGGAGCCCGCGCCAGCCCACCCGTCGTGGATGCTGGACAAGGAGACGCGCTGCTCACGCTACGCTCAGGGCGCGGAGGACAAGAATTGCACCGTCTGGAACTGGAACTGGGTCGGCACCGACGATCAGGCGCGCGACGTGCTGGCCCGGCTTATCTACGGCTTCCGGCTCTCCGTCCTATTCGGCTTCGCGCTGACGATCCTCTCCTCCATCGTGGGCGTCACCGCCGGCGCCGTCCAGGGCTATTTCGGCGGCCGGGTGGACCTCTTCTTCCAGCGCTTCATCGAGATCTGGACGTCCGTACCATCGCTGTATCTGCTGCTGATCATCTCCTCCATCCTCGTGCCGGGCTTCTGGGTCCTGCTCGGCATCCTGCTCCTTTTTTCTTGGGTGGCGCTGGTCGGCGTGGTGCGGGCGGAGTTCCTGCGCGCCCGCAACTTCGAATACGTGAAGGCGGCGCGGGCGCTCGGCGTCGGCAATCTGACCATCATGCGCCGCCACCTCCTGCCCAACGCCATGGTGGCGACGCTCACCTTCATGCCGTTCATCCTGAACGGCTCGATCACCACGCTCACCTCGCTTGATTTCCTCGGCCTCGGGATGCCGCCGGGGTCGCCCTCGCTCGGAGAATTGCTCGCTCAGGGCAAGAACAACCTGCAGGCGCCGTGGCTCGGCATCACCGGCTTCATCGTCATCTCGCTGATGCTGTCGCTGCTGATCTTCGTCGGCGAAGCGGTGCGGGATGCGTTCGATCCGCGGAAGACTTTCGCGTAAGGTGGCGGGCATGGACGGCAAACGACTCGTATTCGAAAACTACCCGGTCGAATTGCTCCCGGAAGGAATCCGGGAGGAGTTTGACCCTACCGATGACATTGTGCTGACCGTTGAAGCCCGGACGGTTCAGCGAGTTCCTAGTGAGATACTGAACGCTACGCAGCACTATCGGACGCTCACGGACGACCCCGTGGCACGCATTCGAGCACTGCGGGATTCCGGTCGAAGGGATGAGCTTCACGCCCGGATACGGCGCGGAGAATAGACCTAATTGGCTTTGCGCTTTCACCTCGATACCAACATCTTCGTTTATGCGACTGAAGCTGACAACGACACCGGAACGCGCGCGCGACAGGTCTTGCGCCAGATCGAGGACGGTGAGTTGGAGGCCGTGACAAGCGAGATCACGCTGGCCGAAGTGCTGCGTGGCGGAAGCGCATTGCTTAATGCCATCACCTTTGATGGATATATCGATCTTCTCTCTGCGCGACGAGGGTTGCAGGTCCTACCAATCTCACGCGACATCCTGATTGGCTCGGCTCGATTAAAGGTGGAACGAAAGATTGACCTGACAGACGCCATACATGTCTCGACCGCACTCGCCGCAGGCTGCGGCGCATTTTTGACGGAAGACGTGCGGTTGCCTGTGCCGGCTGGGTTGAAGAAAATGTCGCTCATTGAGCATGTAGGCGCTTTATGACCACCCCCCTCCTCTCCGTCCGCGACCTCCACGTCGAGTTCCGCACCAGCGAAGCGACCGTCCACGCGGTGCGCGGCGTGTCCTTCGACATCAACGAGAAGGAGACTGTCGCCGTCGTCGGCGAGTCCGGTTCCGGCAAGTCGGTCACCGCGCTGTCGATCCTGAAGCTCCTCCCCTATCCGCCGGCCCATCACCCCGCCGGCTCCGTCCTCTTCAAAGGCCACGAGCTCATCAAGGCGGACGAGGCGACGCTCCGAAAAGTCCGCGGCAACCAGATCTCGATGATCTTCCAGGAGCCGATGTCGTCGCTGAACCCGCTCCATACGGTCGAGCGGCAGGTCGGCGAGATCCTCGACGTGCATCGCGGCATGAGCGGCGCAGCGGCGCGCGTGCGCGTGCTGGAGCTCCTGAACCAGGTCGGCATCCGTGAGCCGGAAAACCGCCTCGGCGCCTATCCGCACCAGCTCTCGGGCGGCCAGCGGCAGCGCGTGATGATCGCCATGGCGCTCGCCAACGAGCCCGATCTCCTGATCGCCGACGAGCCGACGACGGCCCTCGACGTCACTGTTCAGGCGCAAATACTCGAGCTCCTCGCCGGCCTTAAGGCGGATACCGGGCTCGCCATGCTGTTCATCACCCACGATCTCGGCATCGTTCGGAAAGTCGCCGACCGGG
>JACCSN010000944.1 GCA_013812985.1 Hyphomicrobiales bacterium
CCGTTCCGCTTCTCGCGCTTCGAGCGGGGCGAACTGCATCCGACCTCGCATAGCCCGTTCCCGTGGAGCTGAGGCGCTTGCCTGAACTGGACAAATGCGCCCCATAGCCCTCATCCTGAGGAGGCCCGCTAGGGCCGTCTCGAAGGACGAGGGCGTATCCAGCGCTCGCTGGATGATCCTTCGAGGCTCGCTTCGCTCGCGCCTCAAGATAAGGGAGCTGGGTTTCGGGACGGATTCGGAAGCAAGTAACGGCCATGGGGGGTTAACGGTCGATGGCGATGGATATCGAAGGGTTCGTCGAAGAACAAAGCCGGCAGGACCGCGTCCGCGAGGTGCGTGAAAAGATCGACGCGCTCGGCATCGAGTATCTCTACCTGCAGTTCGTTTCGATCACCGGCCGCATCATGGGCAAGGGCATCCCGGCCGACCACTGGGAATCGGTAGCCGAGAAGGGCTTCCAGCTCGTCTACGGCGCGACGATGAACCTGTTCCTCAACCGCCGCGGCGAATATCTGGGCTACGGGCCGGAAGCCGCCGAGCTGGTCGGCATCCCTGAGCCGGAAACCTTCATGCAGCTGCCCTGGGACAAAAGGGTGGCGCGGATGTGGTGCACCCTGTTCCGCAACCGCGAGGAACGGCAAAACCCGGGCGCTTTCCTGACAGCGGACGCTCGCGGCAACCTCCGCCGCATCCACCAGGAATTCCAGGCGGAGCACGGCCTGCAGCTCCGCCACGGCACCGAGCCGGAAATGATGTGGCTGAAGAAGGACGAGAACGGCAAGCCGAACGGCGGCTACTCCAACCCTTATTGCTACCACATCGACCAGTTCGAGAGCCTGCGGCCAGTCTACATGCGGGTGATCGATTATTGCCGCAAGATGGGCCTCGACATGATCCAGGGCGATCATGAGGATTCGCCCGGCCAGCTGGAGCTCAACTTCACCTACGACGATGCTCTGCGGACCGCCGACCGGCTGTCGACCTATCGGCAGATCTGCGCCCAGGTGGCGCGCGAGTTCAACATCATCGCCTGCTTCATGTGCAAGCCGTTCATGGGCGTCTCCGCCAATGGCTGCCACCACAACATCTCGCTCTGGCGCGGCGGCAAGGACGAGGTGAAGCCGCTCGGCAACGACCCGAAGAACCTGCCGGGCCTGGAGCACAACTTCGCCTACAGCTGCGGCGGCGAGAACACCTTCATGCCGGACACCGGCGACGTGCAGCTGCCGGGCGAGATCGGGCTCAAAGCCATCGGCGGCATCGTCAAGCATCTGGGCGGGCTGACCGCGATCGGCTGCTCGACCGTCAATTCCTATCGCCGCTTGTGGGACACCGGCTTCTGGGCGCCGGTCTTCGCCGATTGGGGGTTCCAGAACCGCACCACGGGCCTGCGCGTCTCCGCCCCTGGCCGCTTCGAATATCGCGCGGTCGATTCGATGGTGAACCCGCATTTGATGGCGGGAGCGCTCATCAAGGCCATGGATGACGGCATCAGGAACAATCTCGATCCGGGCCCGTCGGAAGAGCGCAACATCTACCAGGCGATGGAGGCGGGCAAGCAGGTGCGGCGGCTGCCGATGACCCTGGGCGACTCGCTGGAGGCGCTGAAGAACGACGAAGTGATCCGCTCGGCGCTGCCCGGCGAGATGTACCGGCTTTACGACGAGTACAAGCGCGACGAATGGGAGCGTTTCCTCCACACGTCGACGGAATGGGACCTGAAGACGTATCTGGATGCGTTGCCGTGAGTAGGGCCGTAGCGCGCGCCTGGCTGCCTCCTCTCCCGGGACTGGAGAGGCCAAGTCCGAGCGAAGCTCGGAGCCGGGTGAGGGTGGCGGCGCAGCGCTCCACGCTTGACCACCCCCACTCGCTCGCTGACGCGAGTCGGCCTGTCCCGTCCCGGGAGAGGAAAGGGCCGGACAGCTATGTGCCCTAGAAAGGAGCGTTTCTCATGTGCGGAATAGCCGGCCTCATCCATCGCGACGGCGCCACCTCCGTCGGCAGGGAGATGACCGCGATGCTGCAGAGCCTGAAGCATCGCGGCCCCGATTCGACGGGCTTCGCCATCTA
>JACCSN010000970.1 GCA_013812985.1 Hyphomicrobiales bacterium
TCATCCCAGCTCCCGCGCTCTCCTGCCGCAACCTTGCGTGAAATCTGGGCGTGGGTGCAAGGGTCGCCGGATCGGGTGAGCGTTCCTCCGCACACCGCCCGACGGGCTTTATCGTGCCCGCGCGAAAGCGGCCCGCCGCCATCCCTGGCCCGAGGCTGTCAAAGAGCCTGTTCGTGTTCCCTCCGATCGAGGGAGCGGGGCGCTGAAGAAACACCTCGCAATTCTAGTTTGTGGCGCTTCACCAGCGCCCCGCGCGGCGTCCGTATCCCCCGACTCGTCGCTCTTACCTCCCTTCGGGGCTTCGCTGTCGCGAAACACCTCAGGGCCCTAGCCGCGAACACACCGGCGGCGCGCACGGCCTTCTTGCGAAGGGAAAATGCGCGCGGGCGACCCCTCCGGGGCGTACCGCCGCACGGGTCTCCGGAACCCGCGCCACGGCGCCGCCCGCCCTTCCCATGAAGCGCCGGTCGCGACGCGGTCCCTCGGTGAAGAGCGGTACTTTGGAGTGTAAGCGAGGTTTCTAGGGCGGGGATAGATTTATTCTTGACCGACGGTTCCGATCAGTACCGGCCCTCCAGCGAGGCTTCCAGAAGCGCGACCTCCTCCTCGGTCAGATCGAACAGCCGGTAGACGACCCTATCGATCTCTCGCTCGGCGGCCTCGATCTCGGCGGTCAGCAAGCGCACCGCCGCCGCGTTGTCGGCGAGGAAGCTTTCCCAGTCGGCGCGCTCCCTCAACGGGAGCTCGGCGCGGAAGACGCGCTTCGCCTCGGCGCGGAAGGCGGAAAAGTCCAGCTCCCACCACTTCTCCAGCTTGCGCGACGGCCGCACAGCGCGTCCCGGCGGCAGGAGGTCGAGGAGGCGACGGCGCACGGCGGATTGGATATCGAAGCGGCGCTGGGCTGCTGAGTTGCAGGTTTCACTGAGCAACCCGAGCATCTTCCGATCAGCGCTCGGCGGCGAGGGTAGCGCTAGCTGCCCGACGTATTGCGCTTCGGCTTCAATATACCCGCCGCGCTTGATGCGTGCCAACGAGACAAGCTGGAACCAGAGGCATGCACTATTCAGCATTGATAGCAGAATAGTGTCGCCTGTTGAGACAAAAAAGCACTTGTTATTGAGATAAGACGCGGAGATATCCCAAGAAAACGAGCGCTCCAGTTGGAAGTGTGGCCATACGATCTTAGGAAGCTCAAGTTTAGGCTGATACGCCAACTGCGCCTGTTGCAGCTCGAACCATTCCTGCTGCGTGGCGCGCTTCTCCAGTTCGGGCCGGAACGGCAGCAGCCAATCGCGGATGGCCGGATATTCCTCGATGTTCACTTTGCCCTTCGGCGTGTTGACGAGGAACAGGCCCTCCGACTCGACGCGCCAGCGCTTGACGTTCTCGCCACGCAGGAACGGTATCAGCAGTTCTTCTGAATGCGGGTCGGCCGCGACCAGCCGATCGCGTGTCACTCGGTCGATCACGAAGGCCTCATTCAGGCCCGTCTTGATGCCATAGAGCGGCGGACCATAGACCTCGCCGAGCGTCTGGCGCCCGGCCGCGATCTTGTCGCGCAACCGCGCGAGCGGCTCGTCCTCGAAGCGCCAGGCGCCTGACCCGAGGCGGGAGCGCGGCATCGGACGGGCGTTCTCCTCGAAATCCGCCACGAGATCCTTCGGCAACTCGCCTTCCACCTTCATGAAGGCGAGCTCGCCCGCGGTTTTGGGCACGCCCTTCCTCAGAGTCACGATCGCGGGATAGGTGGTGACGTCCTCGAAGAGCTGCAGGTCGCCGAAATCGACGACGCTCTCGACGGCGACATTGTCGCCGAGGAATGTCCGCAGGTTCTCGCCCGAGCCGGTGCGGAAGAAGGTGGAGGAGGAGATGTAGCCGAGCCGTCCGCCGTCCTTCAGGAGCTTCACGCCTCGTTCGAAAAAGTAGGCGTAGAGGTCGGCCCGGTCCGCCGCCACGGCGTAGTGCTCCTCCAGATAGGGCTTGACCGGCTTGATGAGCTCCATCCGCACATAGGGCGGGTTGCCGATCACCACGTCGAACCTGCCGCTCGCGACATTCGGGAAGGCCGTATCCCAATCGAAAGGCCGGTCCGTGAAAGCCTTGTCGTGAATGAGGCTGTCCCCCGCCTTGATGGTCGCTTCGAGGTTCTGCAGCCGGTGCTGGCGGCGCGCCGTCTTCAGCCACAGCGCCAGGCGCGTGATCTCGACCGACTCGGCATTGAGGTCGACGCCGAAGAGGTTCTTGGTCACGATCTCGTCGAAGTAGTCGAAATCGACCGGCTCGCCGAGGTCAGCGAGGCGCGCCACCGCGGGGCGGTATTCGTCGGCGAGACGATTGAACGCGGCGACAAGAAAAGCCCCGGACCCGCAGGCTGGGTCAAGCACCGTGAGCGAGCGGAGCGCCGCGACGTAGCCGCGCCAGAACGCCAGCTCGGACTCGCTGCTCCGCCAAGGGATCGGATCGCCGTTGCCCGGCAGCTCGTCATCCTCAGAGTGCTCCGCGAGCAGCGCCCGGAAGCGCTCCTTCAGCGTAAGGCCGATCGTGCGCTCGACAAGGAAGCGGGTCACGATGTCCGGCGTGTAGACGACGCCTTCGCGCTTCTTCTTCGAAACCTTGGGGCTTGTCTGTCCGAGGCTTTCGGCGCGGAGCTTTTCCAGGTCGGTGATCGACTGCTCGAAGATATGACCGAGCACCGTGACCGGCACGTCGCTGCCGTAATCCCATTGGCCCAAGCTCACCACATCGGCGGCGAGCGCGTCCGGAAGGATCACCTCGTCGGCGACCGGGTCGGGCGCGAAGAGCCCGCCATTATAGGGCCAGATGTAGAGGCGGGGGTTGCCGCTATCGACATCGCGGAACAGGTTGAGGAAGTTCCGCCACAGCGGCTGCGGGTTGAACTCATTATGCGACGCCGCGGCGCGCTCCAGCAGCTTCTCCGGCAGCAGCGCCGTGCTCTGAGCGAAGGCCATGAAGAGGATGCGGTCGAGAAGCTTCTGGGCTGCTTCGATGGCCCGAAGCGGCGGCAGCCCTGGGCCGTCGGCGGAGTCGATCAGGAATGAGATCAGCCGCTCGCGGAGCCCCTTGTATCCCGTGTAAAGCTCGTCCGTGATCGCCCTGTAAGCGCTTTCCGTCCGGCTGAGCAGAGCATCGGTGGCGCCCCCAAGCAGGCGATCGGCGGAGAGAAGCAGCCAAAGCCGAGCATGCTCGTGCGGGTCGTCAAGCCTGGTCAGGTCGAACAGCTCGTATGCGTCGCGCCCACGGCCCCATGCATAGAGGCGGATCTCGAGGCAATTGGAGACAAGCACCCAGCGGGAGCCGGGTGCGTCGATAGCGTAATCCCAGGCCTGCTGGACAGGGGACCGGCCCCGGCCGGCCATGATCGCATCGAGATCGTGGGTGGTCGGACCCTTGAGCTCGAACGGGGCGATGATCCGCTCCGCTCCGGTGTCGTCGGGGAAAAAGCCGAGCGCCACATCGACCGCGCCGCGACGGATAGGCCGTTCTATGGCAAGGGTGTCCGGGCCTTCCGGGCGAAATTGCCGGTAGCCCAGAACACCTTTCAAGACCTCCTCGATGAAGACGTTCCGAACGGCGGTCTCGGCTTGCTTCAAAAATCTCGGGCTGCGCGCTTTGCGGGCATAGTCGCGCGCGGCTGCAACCTCCGCTTCGGGCGGATCGAACACCGCCAGCTTGCGGGCTTCCTCGACGACCTTCTGGTTCAGCAGCGGGACGCGCAGGCTCCGCGGGAGCGCCAGGCTACCTCGGCCGCTTCGCCGCCCGCCTTGAGTGAGATCGATGCCGGCCGCCGCGAACAGGTCCATTGCGCGACAAGCCTAGCCCGAACTTCGGCCTCGGTCGACGTGGCCAGGCAGCTTCAACAGCTTTATTGCCTCGTTGATAGGAGCGGGGGACCCCCCCTCATCCGCCGCTCCGCGGGCACCTTCTCCCGCGAGGGGAGAAGGTTGATGCCGGCGAACGCGCCCTTACTCCGCCGCCTCGTCCCCGTCGTCGTCCGGCTCCCCCGCCTTGGCCGGATCCGGGCTCGTCTGCTGCTTCTTCATCGCGGCGCCCAGAATGTCGCCGAGCGAAGCGCCGGAATCCGTGGAGCCGTATTGGGCCACCGCCTCCTTCTCCTCGGCGATCTCCAGCGCCTTGATGGACAAGGTGACCTTGCGGGTCTTCTTGTCGACGTTGGTGACGCGGGCGTCGACCTTCTCGCCGGCGGCGAAGCGGTCGGGCCGCTGCTCGGAGCGCTCGCGGGAGAGCTCGGCGCGGCGGATGAAGGCCGTCATGTCGGTGTCGGCGATCTTCACCTCGATGCCGGAATCGTTCACGGAAACCACCTCGCCGGTGACGATGGAGCCCTTGCGCACGCCGGCCACGGCCTCGGCGAAGGGATCGCCGCCGACCTGCTTGATGCCGAGCGAGATGCGCTCCTTCTCCACGTCGATGTCGAGGACCTGGGCGCGCACCATCTCGCCCTTCTTGTAATCCTCCATCACCTGCTCGCCCGGACGGTTCCAGTCGAGGTCGGAGAGGTGGACCATACCGTCCACGTCGCCTTCCAGGCCGAGGAACAGGCCGAACTCGGTCTTGTTCTTGACCTCGCCTTCGACAACGGAGCCGATCGGCTGCTTCTCGGCGAACTCCTCCCACGGATTGCGCATGGTCTGCTTGAGGCCGAGCGAGACGCGGCGCTTGGAGGCATCGACCTCCAGGATGACCACCTCGACTTCCTGGGAGGTGGAGACGATCTTGCCGGGATGGACGTTCTTCTTCGTCCAGCTCATCTCGGAGACGTGGATGAGGCCCTCGATCCCCGGCTCCAGCTCGACGAAGGCGCCGTAATCGGTGATGTTGGTGACGCGGCCGGTGAAGCGCGTGCCAACCGGGTATTTGGCCTCGATGCCGTCCCACGGATCGGATTCAAGCTGCTTCATGCCGAGCGAGATGCGGTACGTCTCCGGGTTGATGCGGATGATCTGCACCTTCACCGTCTCGCCGATATTGAGGATTTCCGACGGGTGGTTGACCCGCCGCCACGCCATGTCGGTCACATGCAGCAGGCCGTCGATGCCGCCGAGGTCGACGAAGGCGCCGTATTCGGTGATGTTCTTCACCACGCCGTCGACGATCTGGCCTTCGGAGAGCCGCTGGACCAGCTCGGAGCGCTGCTCGGCGAGCGTGTCTTCCAGGACCGAGCGGCGGGAGACGACGATGTTGCCGCGGCGCTTGTCCATCTTGAGGATGCGGAAGGGCTGCGGCGTTTGCATCAAGGGGCCGACATCGCGCACCGGGCGGACATCGACCTGTGAGCGCGGCAGGAAGGCCACGGCGCCTTCGAGATCGACAGTGAAGCCGCCTTTTACCTGGTTGAAGATCATGCCGGTGACGGTGTCGTTGTTCTCAAACGACACCTCCAGGCGGACCCAGCTTTCCTCGCGGCGGGCCTTTTCGCGCGACAGCATCGCCTCGCCGAGCGCGTTCTCCACGCGCTCCAAATAGACCTCGACCTCGTCGCCGGGATTGAGGATCCCGTCCTTGCCGCGGACGCCGAACTCCTTGAGGGAGACCCGGCCTTCGACCTTCAGCCCGACATCGATGACCGCCATGTCCTTCTCGATGGCGACGACCCGGCCCTTGACGACCGTGCCTTCGGCGACATCGTTCTCCAGGAACGATTCCTGCAGGAGGGCGGCGAAATCCTCCCGGGTCGGCTGCGCTTGCGCTACTTGCATCGAAACTCCTGATCGGCCCGCACGCTCGTGCCGGGCTTCGTGCCGGTTGGTCTGCATTGCGTTTGCCGCCTTGGCCCTCCCCGGCGCGTGATCCGGGCCGGCACTTCAAAGGCCAAAGGCGGCTTGTGCTGTATCCGGAGCGGCCTGAATAAGCAGCAACGGACGCGAGCATCTCCCGAGGGGAGCGCGCGCCCGTCAACGGTCCGCTATTCTGCGGCTCACATAATCGACGGCCGCCCGGAGAGCGGCTTCTATATCCAA
>JACCSN010000973.1 GCA_013812985.1 Hyphomicrobiales bacterium
CCTACGGGTTCCTGGTCTGCGAGCGGGCCGCGATTCCCCCCTCAACCTCAAGGCGTCGCACGACGGCTTCCCTATCCGACCGTGCGAGGTTCCGACGAACCGCCGATCCGGCCCGAGCGACACGTCGCAAACTCGATCGCGACGCTGCGGAAACGGCTCTCCGTCGCTCTCGCCAGAACACTCGTAAGATGCCCGTGCTGTCAGACCGTACCTCGCACCCCGGCCTCACCAACGCATTTGTGACGCAGTAGAACTAAGCGCCTGTGCCGAACGTGGACCAGGTCCGCCCTTGATCGGTGCTGGTCAGCAGATTGCCCTTACCCGTCGCGGCGAAAAGCCGATCGGGGTTCGTCGGGTCGACGGCGAGATGGAGGAGGTAGTCGTCCCCCGACTGGCCGAGGCTGACGAACTCCAGGGAGCCTTCCTCTGCGCGCATAAGCCCGCTGCCGATCACGAAGGCGTACACCGTTCCGTCGGGAGTCACCTCCACGAGGCTGACCGGGGCACCTTCCGTCACAGGGGCCCAGCTCCTGCCGGCGTCCTTGCTGACCAGCAACCCGCCTTCGGTTGCGGCGTAGAGCGTGTTCGCATCCTCCGCCGAAGCGGCGAGGTCAATCAGCTTGTCGGGCGTCTGCCCGACCACGGCCCATGTCCTCCCGGCATCACGGCTCATTTGCAGGTCGCCATACGCCCCGTAGATGGTCGCGGGGTCAGCCGGGCTGACCGTCATCTGGTGGAAGTCCACTGGTCCGTTCGCTCCCGGCGAGACCTGCTTCCAGCTCGCGCCTCCGTCGCTTGAGGCTATGAAACCGAGATTGCCGCCCTGGGCTGGATGCCCGCTCGCATAAAGCATGGTCGGGTTGCTCGGGTCCGGATTGAAGCCCATGAAATCCTGGACCTCGGAAATGCGCTGCGCCTTGCCGTCCGGCCCGGCGCGGAACAGACCATGATGGGTCGCGATCAGAAGCTGCGTCGAGTCCTGCCGATCGACAGCGAGGCCGTGGATGTGCGTTTGGCCGGAGAGTTCCAAGGCCGTTACGGTCTCCGTAGCCTCTGACCGGAATGCCAATCCGGCGGCCATTGCGGCGATTGCAAGGGCGGCTCCGGTAACCAGGAGTTTGTTCGGGGTCTTTTTCATAGCGTTCGTCCTCTGAACGAGCACGCGCGGACCTGCGTGACCGGTCCGGCCGCTCGTGCTGTATGCTTACTGTTGGTTTTCGGGTTGGGCGGGCGGCGTCATAGGCAGCGGAGCAGCCGCTTGGGCCTGCATCATACTCGTGCAGGCAGCCATCATTTCACTCATCTGCTGCATCATGCCCATCATCGGCATCATGCCCTCGCCCTGCATCATGTCCGGCTGGCCCGCCTCGGGTTGCGTTCCGGGCGTTTGCTCCTGAGCGGCGAGTGCGGTGACGCCAAGCGCAGCCGCGAGTCCCCCCGCCATAAGAGTGACTTTGAATATCGTCAGCATTGTTCGTCCTTCCAAGATGGATTGCTTGGCCTGGCTCGCAGCGGCAAAGCCCGGTGCAGGGCTCGGCCGAGGGCTGCTGGCGCAGCCGCGAAACAGGCGGTGGCGGCCCTATAAGGACCGCCGGTCAGCCAAGGACGACAGTTCGGGGAGGCTTTGGATCGGGAAGACGCGATATGCCGGCAAGGCTCTCGTCCGGTCCCGCAACAAACGGCAGCCGCGTTCCAAGGAGCGGGATGTCGCCGGCCGGCAGGATGCCTGGAACGCCCGCGCACATACTCTGGGCGCAAGCTGCCATCGGGACACCATTGCCGTCGCAGTCAGGGCAGCCGTCCGGCATAGGCTCGTTCATGCCGTGGGCGGACATTGCGTCGGCCGTTCCAGCCGTGCTGGCGCCCGCGATCGGAGTCCCCAGCACCAAAGCCAGGAGGACGAGCACGCCGCAGATGCGCCGAACGAGAAGCATTGGCAACAATATGGTCGGCCACACGCCGAGCGCAAGGCTCATCCTGCCGGGGGTCCGTCTCACTTCTCGCCGTAGGTGCTCTTCAGGTTCGGTCACGCAGCGGGCGCTCGCCTTTATCGTGCGTCACCACGACCATATAAAAAGCGCTGTTCAATTCTCCCTGGGGTCATATTATCGAGGTG
Organism: Hyphomicrobiales bacterium; assembly: GCA_013812985.1. The sequence goes on from JACCSN010000973.1 coordinate 2,117, forward strand.
TCGTTCCCTCCCATCGGG
>JACCSN010000039.1 GCA_013812985.1 Hyphomicrobiales bacterium
GAATGGGCTTGTCCGGGTGGAACGGCTGGGGGGCGTGCCGGAAAAAGCGCTACCGTCGCAATCCGTGCTGTTCTGCGTCGGCGAGGGCCGGGACCGGCCCGGCGTGATCGCCAACAAGAGCCATCACGCGACCGCCCCGGACGAGAAATACCGGGTGCTGCCCTACCCGGAGCTCTACATCGACGGCGGGTTCGAGAGCGCCGAAGCGGTGCGGGCCGCCGGGATCGATGTCGGGACACCGCTCGTCTACGAACCGAAATTCCTCCAGCTCGACGGCGACCGGGTCGCGGGGACATCCGTCGACGATCGCGCCGCCTGCGCCGTGATCATCGAGGTCGCCCGTGCGCTGCGCGGGGCCGACCGGATGCCGACCGTCCACCTCGTCTTCTCCGTCCAGGAGGAATTCAATCTGCGGGGCGCTCTCACGGCGGCCCAGGCTCTGTCGCCTGACATCGCAATCCAGATCGATCTGATCCTGGCCACCGATACGCCCGACATGACGACGCGCGGCGATGTCCGGCTCGGCGGCGGGCCGGCCATGAGCCTGTATTCCTTCCATGGAAGGGGCACGCTGAACGGCACCATTCCGCATCCGGCGCTGGTGCGGCTTTTCGATGAAACCGCGCGCGAAGAAGGGCTGCCCCTACAGCGCAGCGCCCATATCGGAGCGCTGACGGAAACGTCCTATGTCCAGCTCGTCAATGCGGGAGTGGCCTCCATCGACGTCGGGTTCCCCACCCGCTACACGCACTCTTCCCTGGAGCTCTGCGACCTTGCCGATCTCGAGCAGCTCACCACCCTCCTCACCGCGGCCATCCGGCGGATAGACGGCAGCTTCAGCCTTGACCGGGACGACTTCATCCAATGAACCACTATCTCGGCGTCGATATCGGGACCTTCGAATCCAAGGGCGTGCTGGTCGACGCGGCGGGCCGGATCGTGGCAAGCGCGGCCAAGCCCCACAAGATGATAGTGCCGCAGCCTGGCTGGGCTGAACACCGCCCGCGCGAGGATTGGTGGGACGATTTTGTCTTCATCAGCCGCAAGCTCGTCGTTGACAGCGGCGTGGCGCCCTCTTCGATCCGGGCCGTTGGGTGCAGCGCCATCGGTCCCTGCATGCTTCCGGTGGATGAGAGCGGCGACCCTTTGATGAACGCGGTGCTCTACGGCGTCGACGCGCGCGCCGCCGCTGAGATCACCGAGCTCACGGATGCCATCGGCGAGGACGTCCTGCTCGACCGCTGCGGCAATGCCCTGACCTCCCAGTCGGTCGGGCCGAAAATCCTGTGGCTCAAGCGCAATCGGCCGCAGGTCTTTGCGCGGACCTACAAGATCCTGAGCTCGACGTGCTTCCTCGTCCACCGGCTGACTGGGGCGTATTTCATCGACCACTATACAGCGGCTAACTTCAGCCCGCTATACCTGGTCGAGAGCCAGGAATGGAGCACGGAACTCAGCCCCGAAATCGTCGGAACGGAAATATTGCCGGATCTCCGCTGGACGACCGACATCGCCGGTCACGTCACCCGGGAGGCGGCGGAGGCGACGGGACTGGCGCCCGGCACGCCGGTCATCACAGGCACCATTGATGCCGCCGCCGAAGCGCTCAGCGTCGGCGTGCTTGCGTCGGGCGACATGATGCTGATGTACGGCTCGACAATCTTCATCATTGCCTTGACGGACACCCGGGTGCGCGACCCGCGTCTCTGGTATGCGCCCTGGCTCTTCCCCGACCAGCACGCCTCCATGTCGGGTCTTGCCACGAGCGGCACGCTGACCCACTGGTTCCGCGATCAGTTTGCCCGTGAGCTGAAGCCGGAAACCGCGATGATCGAGCTCGCGGCCGAGGCGGAGGGATCGCCGCCTGGGGCCAGAGGCCTGATGCTGCTTCCGTACTTCTCCGGTGAACGCACACCCATCCACGATCCGCACGCGAAGGGCGTGCTGTTCGGGCTCAACCTGACGCATACGCGAAGTGACATCTACCGGGCTCTACTGGAAGGCATCGCCTACGGGACCAACCACGTAGTCGAAACCTATGTCGAGGTCGGCCAGACCCCGCGCAGGGTTCTCGCCGTGGGCGGCGGCACCAAGAACCGCGTCTGGTCACAGGCGACCTCCGACGTGTCCGGATACACGCAGATCCTGTGCGAGAAGACCGTCGGCGCCTCCTATGGCGACGCGTTCCTCGCCGCTATCGCGGTGGGCGACGCGAAGCCGGGCGATATCAGCATTTGGAACCCTGTCGCGTCAGAGATCACGGCCAATCCGGAGCACGGGGACGTCTACGCGCGGCAATACGGCGTGTTCAAAGAGGTTTATCCGAGGACACGCGATCTCATGAAGGCGCTCGGGAACTGAACCCGGCAGCCCGGCCTCACTTGCCCGCGCCGGCCGTCAGGCCCTTGATGATGTAACGCTCCAGAGCGATCCCGATGACGATCAGCGGCGCGATGGCCGCGGTGGAGAGCGCCGCCATGGACCACCAGTTGATGCCTTGCGAACCGGTCTGGCTCGCCACCATGACCGGCAGCGTCTTGGCGTCGGTGCTCGTCAACAGCGCGGCGAAGAAATACTCGTTCCAACAGAGCACCAGGGACAGAATGAAGGCCGCCACCATGCCGGGCAGCGCAATCGGCATGATAATGCGGCCAAACGCGCCCCAGGCGGACAGGCCGTCAACCAGCGCTGCCTCGTCCAGTTCCGTCGGGATCGTGTCGAACTGGTCCCGCATGATCCAGATCACGATGGGCAGCACCGTCAGCGTGTAAAGCAACACGAGCCCAATCGTGCTGTCGAGCAGCGCCAGCTCCTTGTAGAGGACGAGGAACGGCAGAGCCAGCACCACGGGCGGCAGGATCAGCTGGGAGATGAAGAAAAACGAAATGTCCCCGTTCCGCATCCAGCCGAATCTGTACTGAAACCGGCTGAGCCCATAGGCGGCCAGCGACCCGATCCCGACCGCTAGCAGGGAGGCTCCGCCTGGTTCGAGCCCTTTCCGCCCGGCCCCAACTTGAAGCCCGAGCCGGCGATGGTTTCGCCGATCCTTGGCATGCGGCCGGCGCGAAACGCCAGATCCGCGACAAAAATGCCGAGGATGGCAACCCCGTTTTTCTGCTCCATTTTGGCCGCTGCCTCAGGCGGCGTCGGGCGCGATCACGCCCTTCTTGAAGATGAAGCACCCGTAGAACCGCCGCTCCCCCGTCTGTATGACGCAATAAGCTCTCCTGGCGAGGTCATAGAACGCGAAGCGCTCGATCGATCCCATCGGCCAGGAGCGCCCTTCAGCCGCATCCACCTCGGCTTGAACTTCGGCCTGGACGGGCGGCACCTCTCCGGGCTGGCCGACGATCTCCATCCTGAGCGCAGGCTTCTCGACAAAGGCGTCCAGCGGCATCAGGGACAAGATAGCGCGGGCAGCACGGGCGGCCGTGACTGAATCCAGATGGAGCAGGCGGCTCAGCACGGTCTGTCGCGCGACGGAATCGGCCGGGAAGTTGGTGTCGCAAATCACGATGTCGTCGCCGTGCCCCATTGCCCGCAGAGCGTGGAGCACATCGGCATTCAAAATGGGATCGATGGTCTTCAGCATGCCGCTTCCTCCGCTGGCCCTTGGCCGGTCGATTTGCCGCGAAATGACTATAGGCGGCGCCCGGATGCAAGGCTCGGCGACGGAGTACGTTCACCTGCCAGGGAGCACGCGCATGCGCTTCGAATTGATGTTGCCCCATCAGATCCGGACCGCGATCGCGGAGAACTGGCCCGTGGTCCTGCCGCTCGGCGTTCTCGAATACCACGGCGAGCACCTCGTAGTCGGTATGGACACGCTGGCTGTCGTGAAAGCCCTGGAGATCCTCGATGCCGAAATGAACCTGGTCCTTCTGCCTCCCTTTCCCTACGGCGCGGCGAGCTACGCCGTAGCGGGGCCGGGGGGGAACGGCTCCCTCCATGTCGGCGCCGACAAGCTCTTCGCTTTCGCCCAGGATCTCTTCCGCGGACTCTTGCGCATCGGCTTCCGCAACATCCATTTTGTGATCCACCATCAGACGGAGAACTTCGCGGCCGGCATGCCGACCGACCTCGCCTTCAAGCTTGCCGCCCGCCAGGCGATCTTCGCTTTTCTGGAACACGAGCGGGGCGAGGGGTGGTGGGGAAAAGCGGACATGGCCGACTATTACGCCAGGCACGCGACTGGGGACGATCCGTTCAACTGGATCAAGGGTCACCCGCTGATGACCCCGGAGATCATCCGCCAATTTCCGTTCGACCATGCGGGGCAAGGAGAAACCTCGCTCATGATGGCGCTCTGCCCCGAAGCCGTCGACATCGCCAGGCTTTCGGACCCGCCGTGGTACGCCGCAAGCGCCGGGCAGGCGTCGGCCGAGCTTGGAGCCATCGGCCGAGATCTCATCCTCGCCCATTTGCGAGCGGCGCTCGGCGCCGCGGGCACAATGGACCGGAAGCTACAGCCGAGCGATACGGGTTGCTAGGTCCATCCTCCGCCCCGCGCCGGAGAGCAGGGTTCAAAGATGTTCCGCCGAGCTCGGAGCGGGTAAGTCATCCGGAGCGCGGCAAACGTCGGCTATCTCGGATCAGGGCGTATCTCTTATTCGTCCGGAGCGGCTCAGCCTCGGAGCAGGCGCAGCGAGTCGCTGGCCGTGAGGCAAGAGCGGGACACTTCGGGGGTGGAGACGAGCGCCGCGGCGGCAGCATTGGCGTAGATGGCCGCCCCGGATAGGGTCTCGCCGGCTGCCAGTTTGGCCGCAAGTGCCCCGATAAAGGCATCGCCGGCGCCATGAGTGCTGATGGCTCTCACCTGGTGTGCCGCGATCGTGGCCGTCTCCGCCCCGCGCTTCGCCACCGCAAGGCCCGATTCACCGGCGGTAACGATCACGGCAGGGACAAGCCCGAGGAGCCGCTCGGCAGCCCTTCTTGCCTCGCCGAGGCCTTCGACCCGGCCTCCGCCCATCATGTCCGCCTCGACTGCATTTACCACAAGGACATCGATCAGGGAGGTCAGCTCCGCGGCCGTCTCGCGTGCCGGGGCGGCGTTCAGCACGATGCGGGCAAGTCCAACCCGCGCTTCTCGCGCGGCGTGCAGATTCAAAGCCTCCTTTGCCTCGTTCTGCAGGACCAGCACTGCGGCACCGCGAAAGAGGGCACGGGAGCCTGCAAGATCATCGGTTGTCAGGGACCAGTTCGCGCCCGGAACGATGACCGCGCCGTAATCACCCCCGCCATCCAGGATGGCCACGCTCAAACCCGATCCCGCTCCGGGGAGGATCCGCACGTAATCGGTGCCGACCTTGCTCCGCCGGAGATTGTCCAGGAGCGTCGCGCCCCAGGCGTCGTCGCCAACCGCCCCAATCATTGCAACGTCGGCCCCGTGGCGCGCGGCCTCGACGGCCTGGTTGCCGCCCTTGCCGCCACATTTCTCCGCCCAGGCGGGGCATTGTCACGGCAACTCCGCTCGCGACATGTGGAAGCGTCCCGGGCACGGTCGCGATCATGCCGCTGTTGCGGCCTGCCAATCGGCGTGGGCTTCGGCTCTGAAGGTCCGCAGCG
>JACCSN010000112.1 GCA_013812985.1 Hyphomicrobiales bacterium
GAATGGGACGACGGCAACGACGGCGAGGAAGAAGATCAACCCGACCGCCGCGCCGCCTCCGGCGCGGAATTCCAGCCGCAGCGTCTGCGCGATCACCGCGAGAAAGGCGCTCATGCGGGCCGCGACAGATCGAGAACGGCATCGGGCGTGATCGGCAGGTCGCCATGCGTGGCGGCGATGACGAGCCCGCCCGCGCCGAGATGGGCGGCAAGAAGGCGCCCGAGCAGCGCCTCGCCGTCGCGGTCGAGCGCCGCCGCCGGCTCGTCCAGGAGCCAGAGCGGTCGCGGGTTGAGCAGAAGCCGCGCGAGCCCGGCGCGCCGGCGCTGGCCCGCCGAGAGCACGCCGACCGGCAGATCCAGCGCATGCGCAAGCCCGACCTCCGCCGCCGCTTGGGCCGGATCCCCGGCGGAGCCCCGCTCGCCCGAGCCATATAACGCGGCCCAGAAGCTCAGCGTTTCCCGCAGCGACAATGCGGGCTTCAACGCGTCGGCATGGCCGAGATAGTGGCTGATGGCCGTCGCCTCGCCCCAGCCCTCGAAGCGCAGCGTGCCGGAATCCGGCCTGAGCAGACCGGCCAAGACTCTGAGCAGCGTCGATTTCCCCGACCCGTTTGGTCCGGTCAACGCCGTCAGCGTCCCCGGCCGCGCGTGGAAGGAGAGCCCGGAAAGGACCAGTCGCCCGCCACGGCTCACGGTTAGTTCTCGTGCCTCGATGGCAGCAAGTGGGGGGAACGCATCCGCGAGCGGCATTGCGACCTCCTGCCCTACCGCCAGCCGCGACGCCAGCCCCAAGCGGGCGCTCCTCTAGCACCCGTCCCCCTCCCGTGCCGGGACAGGCGGCGCTCGTCGCCCCAAATGCGATTGGCCTGGTCCGTGCATGGCGACTTGGCGAGCCCGGCGCAGGCGTCGAGACCGCCGCACGCGGCCTTGCGTCGGCAAAGGGCGCACACGGCCGAGGATCCGCTTCGCGCAGGCGTCCGGTCGCGTGCCGTTTGTCAACGCGCCACCGCCGCCGAAGATCGCCTATCGTAGACAGGCAAATATTCCTAATTATCCCTTTGACTGCACAGAATGGCGATGATAAGCGAGAACGGACAGGCCGGCACAGAGGTTAGCGGAATCGAGGTCACGCCTGAGATGATGGCGGCCGGGGAGGCTCGTTTTGACCAGTTGGACGGGCAAGCGACAGCTTACGTGGTAGCGGAGGTCTATCAGGCAATGGCTCGCGCTCGCCACGAGCTTTGCACAGGAACAGGCGCATACCGTAGCCGTACACGCGGCTGATCTCTCGTGCCGTCCTAGCAATTAGGACGGCATCGCCGGGCATGACAATAGCCTTACCGTGATGCGGGCGCTTTGGTTCTTTTCGGAAGGTCAACGGGTTGCCTTGTAGATAGTCCTCCGGAACGGCCACTGAGTGAATGATGGTATTCCGGTTCTCTAGGGAAATTGCATAGCACGTTTGAAAGTGAGATATTTCCCGGACCAAATCATCTCGGCTTTCCCGCCGGTGCACAATGTCTGCTAGGAGCGTAGCTCGTGTATTGCTCGGCATCGGCCCCAGAATGAGGTCGCCGTCGTTGCCGAGGTACATCCCCAACAGAAAAATCTGAGCCGTCTCACAAATATTCCAGTTGACGACAAGGACCCCGAGGGCGTGGCATATCTCGGCACTGACAAGAGGGCCAGCGCATGTCTGAGGCCAAGGATATTCGTCCATCCGCGAATCACTCCCCAAAGGAGCATGATCCTACGGAGGAACCCGAGTTTCAGAAGGTAGTCGGCTACTTCCTGCGAACGCCAGCGAAGCCGCGTAAGGACGAGCAGCCGAAGCCGCGCGAGAAAAAAGAAAATGACTCTTCGGACGTGAGCGGGCATCCTCCCGAGCATGTCGGAGAACACAATAAGCCTGCCAATGCGGGGAGTGAGCCGCGACGAGGTCGTCGAGTTCATAAATAGAGTAGGGGCAGCAAAGACATGCCCGGCCTGCGTGACAAATGCGGGATGGAGCATTCTTCCTATTGAACAGGTTTTCGGCCTGGCTAGCCAAGACCTTAGTAGCCTTTATCCTATGTACATATTATCTTGTGAAAATTGCCGCTTTGTGAGACTGCATTTACGTGCACCCGTTGACAAGGCTATATCTGAGCATCGCGCCAAAGAGGAGCCCGACCTCAATGGCAAATGAAAACAAGATCTATGCTTTAAGCGACACTGCTCTGGATAATGTTGTTGCAAGGATATCCGGCATGAGTTCTGGAAGTGGCGGCGGAGACGATATCGCGCCTAGGGTGGCGAAGCTAGAAGCCGACGTTGGCCATATTAAGGATGACCTACAGTAAGGACATCCGCCACATTAACCGCTCCGATTGGCGGCTGCTCGGGGGCGGATGGTGTAGTTCCATTTCAGGATGGAACGGGTCGCCGTTGATGTCGAGCGCCCTCATGTCGGCGTCGCTGACCTTGATGCCCTTCACG
>JACCSN010000143.1 GCA_013812985.1 Hyphomicrobiales bacterium
GCGACCTCGACCGGAGCGGCGCGGCTCGCGGCCGCCGGCGCGCTGAGGATCGGGGCAGGGGCGGTGACGGTCGCCTCGCCGCCCGACGCGCTGCTCGTCAACGCCGCTCACCTCACCGCCATCATGGTGCGCGGTTTTCACGATGCGGAGAGTCTCGCGCAAATGCTCGTCGACACGCGTGTGAAGGCGGCGGTGATCGGCCCCGGCAACGGCGTCGGCGCGGAAACGCGCGCCAATGTGGAGGCGGCGCTCGGAACGGCTTCCGCGCTCGTGCTGGACGCGGATGCCCTCACGAGCTTTGTCGGGGAAACGGAGACGTTGTTCCTGGCCATCGGCGCAAGACGCTCGCCGGTGGTCCTGACGCCGCATGAGGGCGAGTTCGGCAGGCTGTTCGATCTCACCGGCGCAAGGATCGACCGCGCCAGAGCCGCCGCCGCGGCGAGCGGCGCGATCGTCGTGCTGAAAGGCGCGGATACGATCGTCGCCGCGCCGGATGGCCGGATGGCGATCAATTCCAACGCGCCGCCCGGCCTCGCCACCGCCGGCAGCGGCGACGTGCTGGCCGGGGTGATCGCCGGGCTCCTGGCGCAAGGCGTTCCCGGTTTCGAGGCTGCATCCGCCGGCGTCTGGCTGCATGGCGCGGCGGGGGCTCGGCTCGGGCTCGGGCTGATCGCGGAGGATCTGCCGGGAGCAATTCCGGCGGTCCTGAAGGAGCTTGCAGGCGACCCGGCTTGAGGGCAAAGAGGGAAGGCGAGACGCTCCACAGGATCGGGATTACATGGCCAAAACCAATTCGCGTTCGGCGTTGCCTGACTGAACCGCGCACCAGGAGGCTTGCCATGCCGGCTCAGGCGGTCAATCTGCGCGCGCGGACGATCCTTATAGGTGGCTCTTGAATCGTCTGCTGGTCTGCGCTGCCGCGCTGGCATGCTGTCTGCCGGCAACAGGCCTTGCACAGGACCTGCCGCTGCCGACGGACATTGCGGGCTGGTACGTCAGGACGCGAGCCATAGCCGGCGTCTCGCATGCCGCCGGTAGCTTCGCCACTCTGCCGCCGGGCGCCAGTGGGAGCGAGCAGATTTCCGCCGATCCTCAGGCGGATTTCGGCGTGGGGACGGGCCTCGGCTACCGGTGGTCGGCCTGGGGAGTCCCGCTCCGCGCGGTTCTCGACGGTAGCTTGAATTTTCGTCACGATACCGATGTCGACGCCGATTTTTCGGGCGGCGCGCTGAGCTATGAAAACAATCTCAGGATCTGGGATATCCGCCTCAGCCTCCTCGCGGATGTCCTCCGCCGCGACTGGGGAACCGTATATGTCGGCGGTGGCCTGGGCGCGGCTCGCCTGGAGTCGGAGGTCGAGATCGAGGCGAATCCGCTCGTCACCGAAAACGGCGAATGGAAGATTTCTCCATCCGTCGAGGTTGGCCTCGTGCTCGACGGCGCATTCGAGCGGGTGATCCCGGAGCTGAGCTACCGCTTCCGCTGGTTTGGCGATACGGAGTCGGACACATTTCCGGACGGCGAGAAGCTCGACTACGAAGACGTTCACATCCACGATTTCATGCTGGGATTCACCGTGCCGCTTGATCCCGGCCCAAATGAACCGAGAGCCGCAGCCACGAGCATATCGTCACCGGCCTCTGTTTATGACTGGACGGGTCTCTATTTCGGCGGTTTTGGCGGCTGGGCCTCGACCGGCAAGATCGACGTGACCCAGCTTGCCAGCGCGGAAGGGGCTTTCGGCGTTCCCGAGGGGATCGGCAGATTTGGCGACGACGGGTTCTTCTTGGGCGGCCAGATCGGCGTCGACCGGCAGTGGCGACGCTGGGTTCTCGGCATCGGGGCGGAAGCGGGCTTTCTGGGCTTGGACGGGTCGGTGCGTCCGGTGACATCGAAACGCGGCGACGCCGCTTCCTTCTATGAAACCGGCGCTTACGGCGGCGTCACCGCCCGGTTCGGCGTCGCCTTCGACCGGCTGCTGATTTTCGCCAGAGGCGGCGTGGCGTTCCTGGATGCCGAGGCCCGCGCCGAAGGCATGTGCGATCAAGGTGCTTGCGGAGCCGCGACCGTCAAGGCCTCGGAGGACGACGTGCTGTTTGGGGAACAGATCGGCGGCGGCCTGGAATACGCGTTTGGAACGCATTGGAGCGCCGGCGCGGAATATCGGTTCATCCATCTGTTCGATGATCTTCAGCCCAGCGGCATAACCGGGTCCGGCAAACGGGTCTGGGAAAACCTCCGCATCGACGACATCCACACCGTGCGCGCTGAACTGAATTTCCGCTGGTGACCGGGAGCGTAGAGCCCGCGGTGGTGCATCGCGGAGAATCGGCGAGGTGCTTGGCAAGGCTCGCCTTCACCCCTCCGCGAAGCGAAACGCTTGCCCCTCCGCGCCGCATGCATTACCAGCGCCCCATGTGCGGTCATGGCCGACGACGGCCGCTCCTTCGCGGGATCCCATGCGGGCGTGGTGGAATTGGTAGACACGCAGGATTTAGGTTCCTGTGGGCTTGCCCGTGGGGGTTCAAGTCCCTCCGCCCGCACCAGCCGTATCCAAGCCGCGCGGCCGTGCCGGACGGCCGCTGACGACACATTTATTCGGGAACGATGCCATGCAGGTGAACGAAACCCTCGCCGAGGGCTTGAAGCGCGAACTGACGGTGACGATTCCCGTATCGGAGCTCGACGCCAAGCTTTCGGATCGGCTCGACCAGCTGAAGAAACGGGTTCAGATCAAGGGCTTTCGCCCCGGTAAGGTGCCGACGACGCATCTCAGGCGCATGTACGGCAAGGCCGCTATGGCGGAGATCGTCGAGACGCTCGTTGGCGAGAGCACACGGCAGGTGATGGCCGATCGCGGCGAGCGCGCCGCCATGCAGCCGAGGATTGCCATGACGGAGGATGAAGGCGAGGCGACGCAGGTGCTGGAAGGCCGCGCCGATCTGACCTTCACCCTGGAATACGAGGTTCTGCCGACCTTCGACATCGGAGATTTCAAGGGCCTGAAGATCGAGCGCCCGATCGCCGAGGTCGAAGACTCGGAACTTGAGGAGCGCCTGCGGCGGATCGGCGAGAGCGCCCGGCCTTATCAGGTCGTGGAGCGGGCGGCCCAGCAGGGCGACCGCGTCACCCTGGATTATACCGGCAAGACGGACGGCGAAGCCTTTGAGAGCAATACCACTTCCATCGTGATCGGCTCCGGCCAGTTCGTTCCAGGCTTTGAGGGTCAGCTCATCGGCGTGACAGCCGGCGAGGAAAAAGTGGTCGAGGTCACGTTCCCGGAGGCGTACCCGGCGGCCAATCTGGCCGGCAAGCCCGCGACCTTCGACGTGGTGATCAAGGATGTCTCCGAGCCCGGAGAGCTCCAGCTCGACGATGATTTCGCCAAGCGCGTCGGGTTGGATTCGATCGACAAGCTGCGCGAAACCGTGAAGCGCCAGATTGAAAGCGAGTACGGCCAAGCGACGCGGCAGAAGGTCAAGCGGCAGATGCTCGACCAACTGGACGAGCGGCACTCGTTCCCGCTGCCTGAGAACCTGGTTTCCCAGGAGTTTGAGAACATCTGGAAGCAGGTGACGCACGATATCGAGAACCACGGGAAATCCTTCGAGGACGAGGCCACGACCGAGGAGGGCGCGCGCGAGGAATACCGCAAGATCGCCGAGCGGCGGGTGCGGCTCGGGCTCGTCCTGTCGCGCATCGGCGAGCAGGCAGAGGTCACCGTGTCCGACGAGGAGCTGCAGGGCGCCCTTTACGAGCAGGCGCGGCGCTATCGCGGGCAGGAGAAGCAGGTGTTCGACTACTACAAGAACAACCCGGACGCCCTGCAGACGCTCCGCGCGCCGATCTTTGAGGAGAAGGTCGTCGACTATATCCTCGAGCTCGCCGAGGTGAGCGATAAGGCCGTGTCCAAGGACGAGCTCCTCGCCGACGAGGAGGAGGATGACGGGCACGCCTCGCATGACCACGCTCACCATGGCCACGATCATGATCATGATCACAATCACGGACATGACCACGGCCCGGTTCAGCAAGCATGAGACTTCGGCGGAATGCCCCTTGATGGCGCCCGCACCTCGACGCCGGCTCTCGCCTTTGACCTGGAGTGGGTCAGGGGCGCCCCGAATACGACGAGGCGCGCCTTCAGTTTGGCTTCAGCGCTGCCACCATCATGAAGATCGCCAGCGCGACCGCGGCGATCTTCCAGGCATCGACCCGACGCCTCAGGCCAGGGAGGCCGAGCGGCCTGATGATCTGGACGAGCATGCATAGGCCGAAGAAGACCGATAGCAACCTTGTCATGTCGCCCTTGCCTGACGATCGCTACTCGTCCAGGACGATGCCGAGAAGGCCTCGCGGAAGATTGGTGGGCGTTGACGGGTTCGGACCGCCGACCACCGGGGTCTGCACCAGCTGCTCTGACCTGCTGAGCTAACCGCCCTACCAGCCGGATTCAAGAGCCAGCCGGGCGCGGGGACGATACGAGCTCCAGCTATTTTTCTCCAGCCAAGCGGACAACCGCGTTGCCGATGCATCAAACGATCTCAAAATGGGAATGGCGGGAGCGACAGGGCTCGAAAACGCGACCTCCGGCGTGACGGGCCGGCACTCCAACCAACTGAGCCACACCTCAGCATGCCGTGGCCGGAGCCAACGGCGCCGGTGCGTGGGAGATAGGCTACAGGTTGCGTGAGGTCAAGGAAGGCGGCGCTCTGCACGCGTTCGCAAGTGAAACATTCGCGCAGGAACCGCCGAAATGCTTCTCACGAAAAGTTGTAACGACTGCGGCAGGCAAAATGAAACCGAGAGCGCGGCCCAATCGTAAAAGACTCGACACCAGTGCTAATGGAGGCTCGTCAAGCGGCGGTTCTTCTGGCAGAAGGGTCCCGTCCAGAGTCGTCGTCCAATGACGGAGGGCGACCAACGAGACGCGAGTTGCAGTGGAGGGCGAAACGCTCATGACGACGAACAATCACCCGAACGCCGAGACAACGAGAACCGGACTGAACATCAATCTGGAAGCAGGCCGCCGGGCATTCCTGAAGACTGCTGGCATCGGCGCTGTTGGGCTAGCCATCGCAGCAGGCACGGGCCGTGCCGCGCTGGCTGAGTCGACGATCACAGATGCCGACATCCTGAATTTCGCGTTGAACCTTGAGTACCTGGAAGCTGAATTCTACCTGCGCGCCGCGTTCGGCCGTGGGCTTGACGACCGCGATACAATGGGCACCGGAGACCGCGGCAGCGTGACCGGCGGACGCAAGGTTAATTTCGACACCAAGGACGTCAGGCTTTACGCCCGTGAAATCGCGAACGATGAGGAGGCCCATGTGAAGTTCCTCCGCCGCCAGCTAGGAGATCGGGCTGTGGCCCGGCCGCAGATCAACCTGAAGAGAAGCTTCAGCCAGGCGGCGAGAGCCGCCGGGCTGATCGGCGTCGGCGGAGAATTCGACGCCTACGCGTCCGATACTAACTTTCTTCTTGCAGCTTTCATCTTCGAGGATGTCGGCGTGACAGCCTACAAGGGGGCTGCGCCCCTCATCCAGGACCCAGGTACCCTGGAAGCCGCGGCGGGGATCTTGGCCGTCGAAGCCTATCATGCCGGCTTGATCAGAACGGTCCTCTTCAGTCGCGATCAGCAGGACGCGGCGCGCGCGATTTCCAACCTACGCGATTCAGCCGATGGACCCAGTAATCTTGACGAAGGGATTGGAAACGAGAACCGGGCCAATATCGTGCCGGCCGACGACAACGGCCTCGCGTTCAGCCGTCGCCCCGGCCAGGTGATCAATATTGTCACGCTGGGTGGTGGCGAGAGAGGCGGGTTCTTCCCGGAAGGGCTGAACGGCAACATCAACGGCACGCAACTCGGCTAACCAAGGTGGCCGGAGCAGGCAACGCCTGAGAAACGCTCAATCGGACAGGCTGAACCGTGGTTTCGCCTGTCCGATTTTGACAAATTCGAGAGCGGATTCCGACCGGGAGAAATGGTGGGCGGTGAGAGATTCGAACTCCCGTCCCTCTCGGTGTAAACGAGATGCTCTGGCCAGCTGAGCTAACCGCCCGCTCCGATCGGGTTTACGGCCAAGGCAACGGCGAAGCAAGTAGCGCGCCGCGACCGGAAGTCCAAAAAGAAGAGTCCCGCTGAAGCTGGGCTCGAATGGCTATGCCACCTGGGCCGATCAGCCGTTCAGCGCGTCCTTGAGGCCCTTGCCCGGCTTGAACTTGGCCTGCTTGGACGCCTTGATCTGCATGGCCTCACCCGTCTGCGGATTGCGCCCGGTGCCGGCCGCCCGATCAGCCACGAGAAAATTGCCGAAACCAAGCACTCGGACCTCGTCGCCCTTCCTCATCGCGTCGCTGATGCAGCCGAACACGGCCTCCACCGCGCGGTTCGCGTCCGATTTCGACATCCCGGCCTTATCCGCCACCGCGGCCGCAAGGTCGC
>JACCSN010000157.1 GCA_013812985.1 Hyphomicrobiales bacterium
ACCTGATGTGAGAAGAAAACGATCCCCATCAGCGTGGCCATGTATTTCGGGCCGAACATGATGGCGACCAAGCCGGAGGTCGGCGGCACGGTCGACAGCCACAAGAGCCCTAGGATCGCCGCAAAAACGAGCACGCTCGCCGGCGTCGTGGGAAGCAGCACGAAAGCCGTGATCAGCACGGCCCGGGCGAGATAAATGAGCGCGAGAAAGATCGGCTTGGAATAGGTCTGCCCGATCCAGCCGGAAGCGAGCGAACCGATCACGTTGAACAGTCCGATCAGCGCAAGCGACCAGGCGCCGATGCGCGGGTCGAGGCCTTGGTCGACGATGTAGGGCGGCAGGTGCGTGGTGACGAAGGCGAGATGGAAGCCGCAGACGAAGAAGCCGGCGGTGAGCAGGAGGTAACTCCGATGCGCGAAAGCCTCGCCCAGCGCCTGGCCGAGGCTCTGTTGACGCATTGTCTGGGTCTCGGCAGCCGACGGGCCGGCGAATACCACGGCCAGTAGCGGGATCGCCAGCATCATGGCGGCGAGTACGGCGAGCGCTTGCGCCCAGCCGATCGACTGGATCAGGGTTTGCCCAAGCGGCGCGAACAGGAATTGTCCCATGGAGCCGGCCGCAGTGCCGATGCCGAAAACCATGGAGCGCTTCTCCGCCGGAACGCGCTTGCCGAAGGCGGCCAGCACGATCGAGAAGGAGGCGGCGGCCAAACCGAGCCCCATCATCAACCCCGCCGAGAGGTGCAGCCAGAGCGCCGTCGGCGCCCAGCTCATCACGGCGAGCCCGGCGGCATAGACCAGGCCGCCTCCGGCGAGCACCCGGGCGGGGCCGTAGCGGTCGGCGATGGCTCCGGCGACCGGCTGGCCAATCCCCCACATGATGTTCTGAATGGCGATTGCGAGCGCGAACGTCTCCCGGCTCCAATCGCGCGCCTCGGTCATCGGCGCCAGGAACAGCCCCATGACGGAACGCGGCCCGAACGAGAGCAGCGCGATCAGGCACCCCGCCACGATCACGACGGGCAGAGCATAGGCGTGCGCGCGGGCGACGGCGGAAGCGGGATTGGTGGCGGCCATGTGGAATCCTGTCGAGCACGCCACCCTAGTCCATGATCCGGCGCTTGGCCCATTCATCTTCCTTCACTGTCGTTTCAGCGAGATTGATGAATGGCTTGCGCCCGCCAGAGGCGCCATACGCGGACCTCCGCTGACCACAAACTTTCATGCGAGCCTGATTTCGCTCAACTGTTCCGACGCTTAGCGGCTCACGCTTTAGCCCAGCCCGCTGCCTGCCGGCATTGTGCATCGCGTCCGGAGCAGTTAGCACGGGCGGCGCTCGCGAGAGGCCGTCGTCGGCAACCCGCAGGCGACAGGTTGGCGGGGGACCGGGATGGCGAAGTGGGTCTACGGGTTCGGCGACGGCAAGGCCGAAGGCTCGGCGGCGATGAAGGAGCTTCTGGGCGGCAAGGGCGCCAATCTCGCCGAGATGGCGAGCCTGGGCCTCCCTGTTCCGCCGGGATTCACGATCACCACCGAAGCCTGCGCCTGGTTCTACGGCAACAGCCAGGCCTACCCGCCGGATCTGCAATCGGAAGTCGCGGCGGCGCTCGAATCCATCGCCGTGTCCACCCGCCGCCGTTTCGGCGATCCCGCCAATCCGCTCCTCGTCTCGGTTCGCTCCGGCGCGCGCGCGTCGATGCCCGGGATGATGGACACCGTGCTCAACCTTGGCCTGAACGACGACACGGTCAAGGCGATCGCCGCCGGCGCCGATTCCCGCTTCGCCTATGATTCCTACCGCCGTTTCATCCAGATGTACGGAAACGTCGTGCTTGGCGTCGAGCACCACGATTTCGAATCCATCCTGGAGCTGGAGCGCGAAAGGCGGGGCGCCCGGCATGACACCGACCTTACGGCGGCGGACTGGGAGATTGTGATCGGGCTTTACAAGGAGATCGTGGAGGAGAAGACCGGTCAGCCTTTCCCGCAAGATCCCGAGGATCAGCTGTGGGGCGCCATCGGCGCCGTGTTCGGCTCGTGGATGAACGCCCGCGCCACCGCGTATCGTCAGTTGCACGACATCCCGGCAAGCTGGGGCACCGCCGTCACCGTGCAGTCCATGGTGTTCGGCAATATGGGCGAGACCTCGGCGACCGGCGTCGCCTTCACCCGAAATCCGTCCACCGGGGAGAAGGAGCTTTATGGCGAGTTCCTCGTCAACGCGCAGGGCGAGGACGTCGTGGCCGGCATCCGCACGCCGCAGGATCTGACGGAAGCCGCGCGGCTGGCGTCGGGCGGCGCGGCTCCGACGCTGGAAACTGTGATGCCGGAAGCTTTCGCCGAGTTCCGCCGCATCGCCGATCGGCTCGAGGCGCACTATCGCGACATGCAGGACCTGGAATTCACCATCGAGCGCGGCAGGCTGTGGATGCTGCAGACGCGCAACGGCAAGCGGACCACCAACGCCGCGCTGAAGATCGCGGTGGACATGGCGGGAGAGGGCC
>JACCSN010000177.1 GCA_013812985.1 Hyphomicrobiales bacterium
GCACGCGTCACTGGCCTGTCGTTCGCGCCCTGGAGTCGGAGGTCGCCGGATTGGGCCGGAGACGGTCCAGGAATTCGCAGCGGTTCTGACGAGCTGATCGGCTGCTCCCGGATTTCGCTGCGCTCCATCCGGGCTACGGTGTGCTCCCGGCGAGCAGAGCCGCGCTTCGATCAAGACCGCGGATGGCTCAACGGCCAGCCGTTGCAGTGGGCGCGCTCGTGCCGGATGACCGCGGTCCGATATGCATCCGTGATGACGCCGCCGCGCTTCGGGACATAGATCCGGCAGGGCCGGCGGCCGTTGCCGATTTCGGCGCAACCGGTGATCCGCCCCTTGCCGGATGCAGCCCGAAAGCGGCTTCCCGGGAACCTCGCGCGGCAGAACAAGTCGATGCCGCCGTAGCTCTTCTCGACGATGATCAGCCCTCGATAGGCGTGGTCGTATCGCTTCGGCGGCTTCGTGACGCCGGCGGCGGCATAGGAACTCAGCAGGAGGAGAGCGGCCATTGCCGCCAGGATTGCTCGCATCAGGATCCCCTTGCCCCCAACGACGACGATAAATTCGGCGTTCGCGAAGTCATCCGGATTCCCTCCCAGCTGGCGGCGCCTTCGCGAAAAGAGGCCTGACTGTGACTCAAACGCCTCATCACGGCGGACTGCCGATGCTGGGACAGCCAACGCCGGAGCGTCCGTGCATCGCCTGTTCGGCAGGGATTGCGCCCCGAGGCGCAAGGCCTCACAGAGGCGACTCGAAAACACGACGGACATTACGTGACCAATGGCCCACCCCGATCGCATGCTGCTCGCCGGCGTGATGGGCTGGCCGGTCATGCATTCCCGCTCGCCCAAGCTGCACAATCACTGGTTCGCCGAGCACCGGCTCGCCGGCACTTACCTGCCCCTCGCCATCCCGCCGGAGGGGCTCGCCGCGGCGCTGCGGGCGCTGCCGGCGCTGGGCTTTTCCGGCTGCAACCTGACCATCCCGCACAAGGAAGCGGCGCTCGCCATCGTCGACGAGGTCGATGCGACGGCCAGGCGCATGGGCGCCATCAGCTGCGTCGCGGTGCGGCCGGACGGATCGCTCCGCGGCAGCAACAATGACGGCTACGGCTTCATCCAATCCATCGTGGAAGCCGAGCCCGATTGGCGGGCCGATCAGGGTCCCATCGTCGTGGTCGGCGCGGGCGGCGGTTCGCGGGCGGTCGCCTGGAGCCTTGCCGAGCGCGGCGCGCGGGAGATCCGCCTGGTCAATCGGAGTTTCGGGCGTGCTCAGGCGCTGGCGGATGAGTTCGGCGGGCCGATCAAGGCGCTGCCCTGGGACGAGCGCGAGGCGGCCCTCGCCAATGCGGCGATGCTGGTCAACACCACCAGCCAGGGCATGGTCGGCCAGCCGCCACTTGATCTATCCCTGGATCAACTGCCGCGCACCGCGCTGGTCACAGACATCGTCTACATCCCGCGCGAGACCCCCCTTCTCGCCGCCGCCCGCGAGCGTGGCAATCCGACCGTCAACGGCCTCGGCATGCTCCTGCACCAGGCCCGGCCCGCCTGGAAAACCTGGTTCGGCATCGAGCCGGAGGTCACGCCGGAACTTCGCGCGCTGATCGACGCGACGATTTGAGCCAAACGAGCGCGGCCCTTGTCGCTCCCGAGCTACCCTCGCATCCCCGCCTTGCGCTAGACCTCACGGCTCATCTTGACGGGAGGGGGCGGCATGCTGACCACCACGATCGGCGCATACCCCAAGCCGGACACCGTGCCGGTCCTCGACTGGTTTTCCGCGGAAGCGGCTGCGGACCCCACCGCGCCGACCAGAACCTATGCCACGACCATGGCCGGCGGCGGATCGGAGCTTGAGGTGATCCTGGATCGCGCCACGCATGAGGTGGTCCGCGAACAGGACGAGCTTGGGATCGATATCCCCGCGGATGGCGAGATCCGGCGCGAGAACTACATCCATTACCATTGCCGCCGCCTCGCCGGCTTCGACTTCCAGCGCCTGAGCGAGAAGACGATGCGGGGGCACACTCAGGTGCGAGTCCCGACGATCGTGGGGCCGATCGCCGCGCAAGGCGCGTTCCTGGTGCGCGACTGGCAGGTGGCGCAGGCGGCGACCCGCAAGCCCGTCAAGATCACGCTGCCGGGCCCGTTGACGATCGGCGACAGCGTGGCCGACGATTTTTATGGCGATGACCCGCGCCGGCGCGGGGAAGCTCTGGCGGACGCGCTCAACGTCGAGATCCGCCGCCTCGCCGATGCCGGCTGCCGCTACATCCAGGTCGACGAGCCGGTCTTCGCCCGCCAGCCGGACAATGCCTTGGCGTTCGGCGTCGCTCATCTGGAGCGCTGCTTCCAGGGCGTCGGGCCGGAGGTCACCCGCGCCCTGCATGCCTGCTGCGGCTATCCCGAGCTGCTCGATCAGGACGACTACCCCAAAGCCCCGCAGGAATCCTACGGGCGGCTCGCGGAAGCGCTCGACCGATCGTCGGTCGGGATGATCTCGATCGAGGATGCGCACCGGCGCAACGACCCGGCTCTGCTCGAAAAATTCTCGCGCAGCACTGTCGTTCTCGGCGTCATCGCGATCGCGAAAAGCCGCGTCGAGACGCTGGAGGAGGTCAGGGACCACCTCGCTTCGGCGCTCGCGCACATCGACCGCGACCGGCTTGTCGCGGCGCCGGATTGCGGGCTCGGTTTCCTCGGCCGCGACTTGACCCGCCAGAAACTTGCCGTGCTGACGGCCGCGGCGGCGTCGATCTGATCTCGGAGAGGAAGGTCGACCATTTCGGATGCGTGTGCGCGACGGAGTTCGCGTCGGCGCGCCGCCGGTAGATTTCAGAATGGATGTGGAATTCCAAAGGCGGCCGGGCGTCGCCTTCCAGGAGTTCCCCGTCGAGATCGGTCGCGACGATGTCGTCCGCGCTCAGCGCACCGCGCACCGAGGCGCCGGAGTTGATCCAGAACGAGCCGGGGTCGCGGCGGATGCTGCAATGGCCGTTATGGTCGATGATCTCGGCCCGCTCCAGCATGCGGATCGCGTCGACCAGCTGCGCCTTGGCATGGCGCGCGTCAGTCAAGCAGCGCCTTCATCTTCTCCTGGTCGATGCGCTTCATCAGCTGGTCGACCAGGCCGCTCAAGGGCAGCGACAGCTTCAGCTCCTGCGCCAGCTCCAGGGCCACGTCCATGTCCTTTTCCGCCCATTTGCCGGTGCTCTTGCCCCAGCGCGCCAGCGGCGCGTTGGCCCCGCTCGCATAGGACATGGCCTCGATCAGCCGCGGGATATCGGCGCCGAGCTCCTTTGCCAGGGTGAGCGCCTCGTAGTTGGCGCAGATCGCGGCCCAGAGCAGCATGTTGTTGACGGTCTTGGCGATCTGGCCGTGGCCGCTTGGCCCCACATGGATGATGTGCCGGGTGAAGGCGGCGAGCGCCGGCCGCGCCCGTTCGAGCCAGCGCTCCTCGCCGCCGGCGAGCACGGTGAGCGTGCCGGCATCGGCGCCGCGCTGGCCGTGCACGACGGGCGTGTCGAGGACGCCAACGCCGCGCTCGGCCGCAAGCTCGGCCAACCTCTGGCAGGTAGTCGGGGCCGTGGAGCTGGCGATGCAGACGACCGAACCGGCTTGCAGCGAGTCGAGCAGGCCGGAACCGCCCACGACCTCTTCCACCTGCGCGTCAGACTGGACCATCACGACGACCACGTCGGCGCGGCCGCCCACCTCCGCCGGCGAGGCGCAGCTCTCAATGCCATGCTCGACGGCGCGCTTCATCGCGTCGGCAACCACGTCAAAGCCGGCGACCGCAAATCCCTTCGCGGCCATGTGACGGGCCATCTGCAGGCCCATGGCGCCCAGCCCGATCACCCCGGCGCGCGTCACCTCCGGCAAGGCGTCCTCAACGGCCGATGGCTCGGCGGCGACCATCGACGGATCGCCCGCGCTCACGCCACCTTCGGCGGCAGCTCGGCCATTTCGGCCTGGTAGGCCTCGTCCATGCGCGGCCGCAGCCCGTGCCGGGCGAGAGCCTCGGCGAACATCGTCTTGATCTTCGGGCTCTCGTCGGCGTAGTCGATCTGGTCGCCGCCGAGCCGCCGGCTGATCCACGCCTTCGGCACGCCCTGCGCGTTGCGGATCGACACCACCTCGTGCTTGAAGGCCAGATAGCGCGCCGGCGTCTTGCCAGTGTTGAAATGCTGGTGCTGCCAGAGGTTGGGCGGCACGATCATCGAGCCGACCTGCCAGTCGTAGCGCTTCGGCTCCTCGCCTTCCGGCCACATCAGGCTATAGCCCTCGCCGGAGAGGATGATGACATGCGCGCCCGGCCCGTGCGCATGCGCCTTCTTGTAGGTGCCGACCGGGAACTGCGAGATGTGGCTGTTCATCGAGCCCTTGGCCATGTTGAAGCGGATATGGCCGCCCCCCGCCCCGCGCTCCTTGGCGGCGATCAGCGGCAGGTTCACCGCATCGGCGACGAAGTTGGTCTCCAGGAGGAGCCCCTTCTGCTCGCCCTTGTTGGCGAAGTAATCCGGCTCGCCGGCGAAGCGGTTCGGGAAATCATGCGCCGTGTTGAAGACGAATTCGGTGTCCTCGTAGAGGTTGATCACCGGCGGCGCGTTGGTCACCGCCACGTAGCGCGCCGGCTCGCGGCCGGAGCCGTTGAAATGCTGGTGGGAGCAATTGAGCGGGATGGCGAAGAGCGAGCCCGCCTGCCATTCGAAGGTGATCCGCTTCCCGGCATCGTTCCACACTGCCGTCGAGCCGCGGCCGGAAAGCACCAGGATCATCTCCTCAAAGAGCTGCCGCTGCGGCGCCAGCTCCTTCGCCAGCGGGATCTCGCAGACATAGCAATC
>JACCSN010000180.1 GCA_013812985.1 Hyphomicrobiales bacterium
GCGGTCGAGCGGGCCTGAAGTCAGGCGGAAGCGCGAAAGGCTCGCGGCGACGTGCCGGTGACGCGCTTGAACGATGTCGAGAAATAGGCAGGCGTGCAGAAACCCAGGGAGGCTCCGATTTCGGTCATGGACATGTCGGACGTCTCCAGCAGGGTCTTGGCGCGTTCGACCTTCCTCTGCAGCACGTAGCGGTAGGGCGGACAGCCAAACGCCGCCTTGAAGCTGTGGCTCAGGTGTGAGGGGCTGAGCCTCGCGATCTCCGCGAGATCGGCCAGCGCCATATCGGTTTCCAGGTGCTCCTCGATGTAATCGATCAGGCGCTGCTTCGCGCTCTCACGGAGCCCCATTCTGGGCATCTTCTGCCCGGCCCGAATCGAGGAATGGCGCCTGACCAAAGCCACGGCGAGCTGCGTCGTGATCGCTTCGGCGTAGAGGCGGAATCCCGCCAAGCCGCCCTGCATCTCGTCGGCGAAGCTCGTCGCCAGGTCCTCGAGACCGGCGTCGCGAACGCCGAAGCGGTTGATGATCGCCAAATCCCCATCGGCGTCGAGCCCTTGCGCGGCAAGGCGAACGGATTCGGGCGGCAAGAAGAAGTAGAGGAGCTCGCCTTTGCCGGTGATGCGCCACGCACTGCTTTGATGCGCGGGTATGATCGTCACGCTTCCCCGCCGGGTGAACGTCTTCGACCACGCCCCGTCGAGCTTCCGCTCAGCCCGAACCGTTCCGGACATCCGGAAAGCAAGCAGGTGATCCCTGCAGCCGGGCATGTCGTCCAACTCATAGGATTGGTGGACGAACCGCCTGACGACGATGCCGTTGTCAAACGAGGTTTCAAGCATGGGCGAGGCGCCCGCCACGAGCCGAGACGTCCATTGCTGGGGCGAGACGGGCTCTGCTTCGGTTCGGGGCGTCATCTTGAACCCTCACAGCTGACTTGCAGCTTTGCGGAGCCCGAGCCGGCTGCACAATGTTGCACGGCGGACCGATAGCTGCTCGGATGCAGCATAACTGGTGTACACCGCTCATTCGAGCGCCGCCGTTGATAGCGGACGCCTTTCGGACGTTACCGCACGCAATCCGATCGGCGGCTCTGCCCCGTAGCCGAGCTGAACCATGCGGGCCCATCTGAACTGGGCGACGCTCGACACCGCGTGCTCACGTTCCCGCACGGTCGAGTGAACCGGGCGCCGTCCGCCGATATCACGGCAGGATACGGCAAGCCCCGGCAGGTTTGCGAAAGACCCTCCGCCGGTCCTCCACTCTAATGCCCGCACCGATGGCCAGGGCCGCAGAGCTCACCGACGGCCTTTAGGCAATCACAAGGATGCATACCGATGATCAGCAACACGCGCACCGCGCAGCCTGACACCAGCCGCGCCATCGCCGCGGAGAGGAGGAACTCGATGCCCAGCTCTTCCGATTGCGCCGCGCCGCTACGAGCCGGACCCAGGACAGCTTCAACGTTTAGCTATCCGGGAAGCCGGGCGCTGAGCGCCACGCGGCTGGCGTTCCTGTCGGCGCTACTCTTCTCGGTTTCCCCGAACGCCGTCCTGGCCCAGGACGGGATGATGAGCGAGGCGAAGGCCCTGCTGGAACGTCAGGTCGAAGGAACCGGCCGCGAGGCTTACACGCCGGAAACCGCCGTCGAGTTCAAGGAGAGCGACAACGTTTTCCTAAAGAGCGCGCTCGCTATCGATTTCACCTTCCGAAAGGCGACGGTGACCTTGCCACTGTACAGGGGCCTCTCGCCCGACGGCGAGGAAGTCTATTACATCATCACGGATGCGTCCGATTTTGAATACGCCAAGCAGATGGGTCTTAATTTCGCGCCCAAGCTGAGACATGCCGCCGACAGCCCGGGCGCGCAGAAGGTGATGGTCGAGGATGGCGTCATCACCTTCAAGGGCAACGTCGATTTCTCTCCGGAATACAAGGTCGTGCCGGGTTCGCCGATGCCGTTCCCGCCCAAGGAGGCGAAACCTGGCGCGATGGGCGATCTCGAATGGTCGTCGGCGGTCGTGATGCCGAGTGGCGTCGTTCTCAACGTGCAGATGGTCACCAATGCGTCGGGCGATCACGATCGGCTGATAGAAAAGGATCTCGAGACGCAGACCGTCACGCTGTCGCTGCTGGACGGGGTCCAGGGTGGCGAGCCGTATTACTACCATCTGGTGACCGACGTCTCGGCCGACCTTCCGGCGGTGCTGGAAAAGGGCGTCTATACGCCCAAGCTCGCCCTCTTGGCGGAAGTCGGAAAGTCAATGCCCGCCGACAAGTCGGCGCTGCTCGGCTTTTCTCCCGTGCTGAACGGCCCTACCGAAGCCATGGACATGAAGGAGCAGGGATTTGCGGCGTCGCTCGCCAACGGTGGCATCGATCCGGTCAACATCTTCCCGATCGACCCCGACAATGAAAACTCGTCGGAGGAGAACAATTACTCGCCGATGTGGGACGCCCATGTGAACATGTGGACCGAAGCGGCGATGCAGGCCGGGAAGGTAAGACGGATCAACTCCTTTGAGGATCTCAAGAGCTTAATCGATGAAGGTCTGGTCGAGAGCG
>JACCSN010000210.1 GCA_013812985.1 Hyphomicrobiales bacterium
CCTTGCAGGCTGTGCTTGCCCTTGATCTCACTGGCGATGTCGTCTTGATCAAAGGCATCCGGGCTGGTTTCGCCGACAAACTCAACGCCGCTCTTCGTGCCCATGCCTTTGTGGCTCGCATTGGCCATGCCATTCTCCTTCTTGCACCCGTGTCGAGATCTTCACTTTGCTACGTTCGTGAAACGGCGATAATCGGATCTGCGAAACTGCCCGATTTCGTCTAGAAAATCACCATCAGGATGCCGACGACCACCAACAGTCCGATCAAAAAGATGACCCCCATGGTGCCACCTATGAACTTCAGCATGATGATCTCCCGCTTGAGCTGGCTCGGCGTCCAGATAAACCACGTCTACCATAAACCGTTCCGAATTCCTCGCGTTGGCCTTGATCCGACCCCGACGCTCGGCAACTGACAGACGGCAGGAGAATCGGAATTTATTCCATGCGGCGCCTCACTTCCGGACTGGTGATCATTGCGACGCTGGCGGCCTGCGCTCCGGCTGCCGCCCAGGGAGATACAAGCTGCCGCGGCGGGCAGAGCTTTGAGGCTTGGCTCGCCGGCGTTCGCGACGATGCGACTCGCACGGGCGTGTCGGAACGCGCGCTTGCCGCTCTCAACCGCATCCAGCGTGATCCGCGCGTCCTGAAGCAGGATCGCGGCCAACCAACGCTTTCGCAAAGCTTCCTGGAATTTGCCGGCCGCGTCGTGTCCTCCGACCGGCTGCAGCGGGGCCGCGCGCTGCTCAAGAAACATGCCCAGACTTTCGCCCGTATCGAGCGCGAGTTTGGCGTGCCGGGCCCGGTGATCGTCGCCTTCTGGGGCCTGGAAACGGATTACGGCGCGTTCAGCGGCGATTTCTCCTCGCTGCGGTCGCTCGCCACGCTCGCCTATGATTGCCGCCGGCCGGATTATTTTCGCACCGAGCTGATCGATGCACTCAGGATCGTCGAACGCGGTGACCTCGCGCCCAAGGACATGATCGGCGCTTGGGCCGGAGAGCTCGGGCAGGTCCAGTTCACGCCGTCCAACTACCTGAAATTCGCTGTTGACTATGACGGCGACGGCAGGCGCGATCTCGTCAGCAGCGTGCCGGATCTCACCGCCTCCACGGCCAATTACATCAGGTCGCTCGGCTGGCGCGGCGGCGAGCCGTGGCTGGAGGAGGTGCGGGTCGGCGGCGATGTCCCCTGGGCGGAAGCGGCGCGCGCCATCAAGCAGCCGCGCTCGTTCTGGGCGGGCGTTGGCGTCACCCGAGCGGATGGGAGCGCGCTCCCGTCCGATCGGACGCCGGCGGCGCTTTTGCTGCCGATGGGCCGGCTCGGGCCGGCGTTCCTGGGCTACGCAAACTTCGCCGTCTATTGGGAGTGGAACCAGTCCTCGAACTACTCGCTCGCGGCCGCCTATTTCGCCACGCGCCTCGCCGACGCCGCGCCTTTGAACCGGGGCGACGCTCCGGCGATTCTCAGCCCGGCCGAGATGCGCGAGGTCCAGGAGCGGCTGAACGCGATCGGATACGACGCCGGGAAACCGGATGGGCGGCTTGGCGAGACCACCCGCGCCGGCGTCAAGAAGGCCCAGCTCGCCTTCGGCCTGCCGCCCGACGGCTATCCGACGGGGGAATTGCTCACGATGCTGCGGGCGAAGCGGTGAGGGTCAGCGGCTCCGCGAAAGCGCCAGCCAGACCCCACCGCCGATGACGCAGCCGCCGCTCAGCCGCGAGAGCCATTTGATCTGCGGCTGCGAGATGCGGCGGCCGGCGCCGCCGATGAGCGCCGCATAGACACTGTCCGACACAGCGGCGACGACGAGCGCCGTGCCCCCCATGATAAGCACCTGCGTCAGGTAATCCCGCGCTGGATCGATGAACTGCGGGAACAGCGCGCCGAGGAAGGCGAGGGTCTTGGGATTGCTGATCCCGACCAGGAATCCCTGCAGGAAAAAGCCTCCACGCGGCGCTTGGGCGGCCCCGCTGGTTCCAAAGGAGCCGCTGGCACGCACCAGCTTCACGCCGAGCCAAATCAGATACGCCGCGCCGGCGAGCCTGACCCACTCGAACCACCAACCCATGGCCTCGATAAGCGACGCGAGGCCGACGATCACCACCCCGACCATAACCGCCAGTCCTGCCTGATTGCCGGCAACGTTCAAGAGTCCCGCCCGCGTGCCGTGGGCGAGGCTATTGGCGATGATGAGCGTGACGGTGGGGCCGGGCACGATCACGATGATGATCGTGGTCACAAGAAAGGCGAGGTAGACCTCGATCGACATCGCTTGCTCCTACAGGCCGCCGATGAAGTCGGGCTTGCCGAGGGGGACGCCTCTGCTTCTCAGGATGTCGTAGGCGGTGGTCACGTGGAAATAGAAGTTCGGCAGCGCGAAATGGAGCAGGTAGCGCTGACCCGTGAATTGGCGCGACCCCGAGCGGAGCGTAAGCGTCACCTCCCTGTCCTCGCCGCCGTCGATCTCGCCGGTCTCGATGCTGCTGATGAAGTCGAGCGTCTTGGCGATGCGCGCCTTCAGCTCCTCGAAGCTCGCCTCGTCGTCCGGGTATTTGGGAATCTCGCGGCCGGAAAGCCGCGCCGCCGCGCCTTTGGCGCTATCGGAGGCGATCTGCACTTGCCCGGATAGCGGGATCATATCGGGCGCGAGCCGCGCCTGGATCAGCTCCGCCGGGTCGATCCCTTGCGCCTCGGCGTGCGCCGCCGCCTTGTCGAGAATGGCGGAAAGCGCCGTCAGCATCCGTTGAAAGACCGGGACCGAAGCATGATACATCGAGAGGGGCACGGGAATATTTCCTGATCTAAAGCTCGGCCTGCGCTGGTACGTTGATGAAGCCCCGTTTGCGCATCAGGGCTTCAGGCTTAGGCATCCGGCCGCGGAAGGCGGTGTAGGCCGCCTCCGGATCGCGGAGCGAACCCGCCGAATAGACGTATTCATGAAGTTTTCTGGCAGTTTCGGGATGAAAAAGCTCCCCGGTCTCCTTGAAGGCGTCAAAGCCGTCCGCGTCCAGAACTTCCGACCAGAGGTAGCTGTAATAGGCCGAGGAATAGCCGTCGCCGGAGAAGATATGGCCGAAATGGGCAGGGCGGTGGCGCATGACGATAGCTGGCGGCATGCCGATCCGCTCCAGCGAGGCGCGCTCGAACGCAGCAACGTCGATATCCTCGGCTTCTCCCAGGAGATGGAAATCCAGGTCGACCAGGGCCGACGACACGTATTCCACCGTCGCGAAACCCTGGTTGAAGTTTCGCGCGGCGAGCAGGCGCCGCAGGAGGCCCTCCGGCATCGGCTCGCCGCTCTCGTGGTGAACGGCGAAGCGCCTCAGGATTTCCGGCTGCTCCAGCCAGTGCTCGAAGAGCTGCGACGGGAACTCGACGAAATCGCGCGAGACGTTTGTTCCCGCGAGCATGGGATACGTCACGTCCGAGAGGAGGCCGTGCAGAGCATGACCGAATTCATGGAAGAGGGTCCGCGCGTCGTCGAAGCTCAGCAGCACCGGAGATTCGCTGCGGGCTTTGGAAAAGTTTATCACGTTGACGACGATGGGGCGGATCTCGCCGGCCAGCTTCTCCTGCCCACGGAAAGAGCTCATCCAGGCGCCGCTCCGCTTGGAGGCGCGGGCGAAGTAATCGCCCAGGAACAAACCGATATGGCAACCCTGCGAATCCTGAACCTCCCAGGCTCGCACGTCCGGATGATAGAGCGGCACGTCGTTGCGCGGGGCGAAGGAAAGTCCGAAGAGGCGGCTCGCCGTGTGGAATGCGGCTTCGATCACGTTCTCAAGCTTCAGGTAGCGCTTGATCTCGCTCTCTTCGATGTCGAACTCGGCGATGCGGCGTCGCTCCGAGTAATAGCGCCAGTCCCAGGGGGCGATCTCGAAATTTCCCCCCTCGCTGCGGATCATCTCCTGCAGGGCGTCGGCTTCCCGAAGCGCTTGTTCGCGTGCCGGCTTCCACACCGCGTGCAAGAGGTCGAGCGCGGCTTCCGGCGTACTCGCCATCGTATCGTCAAGGCGAAAATGGGCAAAGCTCCGATAGCCGAGAAGAGCCGCGCGCTCGGCCCTGAGCGCGACCATCTCGGCGATGATCGCCCGGTTGTCCGTCGGCCCGCCGCTTTCCCCGCGCGCGCCCCAGGCCCGAAACGCGCTTTCCCGCAGATCGCGCCGACTGGAGAATTGGAGGAACGGCTCGATGGAGGAGCGAGCCAAGGTAATGACATGCTTGCCGGGACGGCCGCGATCGGCGGCCGCCTTCGCCGCCGCTTCGCGAAGCGAATCCGGCAGGCCGGCCAGATCGTCTTCCGCTTCCAGCACGAGCGCGTAAGCCTTCTCGTCGGCGAGCACGTTCTGGCCGAATTTCGTGCCGAGCGTCGCAAGCCTCTCGCTGATTTTGGCCAGCCGCTGCTTCTTTTCGAAAGGCAGGCCAGCGCCCTGGCGGCGGAAGATCGTGCCGTAGCGTTCCAGCACGCGGCTTTGTTCGGCTGTCAGCCCCAAGGTCTCCCGTCGCGACTGCAAATCCTCGATCCTGCGGAACAGGTCCTCGTTGAGATAGATGGCGTTCCTGTGCTTCGCCAGGATCGGGGCGACGGCAAGCTCGATCTCCTCCAGCGCCTCGTTGGTATGCGCGCCGGCAAGGTTGAAGAAGACCGCGGAGACCTGCCGGAGCGAACGGCCGCTGAGTTCCAGGGCGGCGATCGTGTTCCCGAAGGTCGGCTCCGATCGATCGGCAGCGATCGCGTCGACCTCGGCGCGGCTCACAGCGACCGCCTGGTCAAATGCCGGGCGAAAATGATCCGGCGCAATTTCGCCGAACGGCGGCGCGCCGAACGGCGTGTCCCAATCGCGGAGGAGCGGATTGCCGTCGGGCCCCAGCGGAAAGCGTTGCGAAGCATGGAGCGTCATCGGATTCCTGATTCAATTGCCTGCAGAGCGTCGAGATAGCTATGGGCCGGCAGCGGGTTGGTCGGAGCCGGGCGCCGTCTCGTCGTCAGCCGCCGGTGGCGCCCCGTCGGGAGTAGCCGTCTCCGGCAGCTGATCGCCTGATTCCGCTACGCCGTCTTTCTGTCCTACCGGAGGCGCCACAGCTTCAATCGGCGGCGGAGCTGCCGGTCCTGGAAAGCTCACGCCTTCGACCACTCGTTCATTGCCCTCCGGGTCGATGACAAATCCAAAATCGCAGTTGGTGGCGTTCTCGTCGCCGGCGCAGAGCGCGGCAAGGGCGTCGGTCAGCGCCTTCTCGCTCGGGGCGCCGCAGAGCACCTGGGTGGTGTGGAAGTCGGGAAGCCAAACCGTCATCGTTCCAGACCAGTTCGCCGGAAAACACCAGGCCGTCGCCCAGCACTCCTGGCCCGGCGCCTGCTCGGCGCATTGCTCGCGCGCGCAGGACAGCGCCTCTTGCGGGTCTTCGTGGCGGCACATCCAGGTGCCTTCCTCGGCTTGAGCGAAGCCGATTCCCTGAGGCGGGCTGTCCTGAGCGGAAGCCGGAACGGCAAGAAGGGCGAGGAGCAAGGCCGATATCGTGCGCATCCGAGACTTATAGCCGATGGCCGGCGAAGCCCCAAGCCCGCACGGGAGACACATTGTCGACGCTGCGCTCTATACGCGACTTCGTTCGAGGTTCGGCAGGAAGATCGTGAGCACCCCGATCAAGGGCAGGAAGGAGCAGACGCGGAAGACGAATTCGATGCTCGTCGCGTCGGCGAGCTGGCCGAGCACCGCCGCGCCGATACCTCCCATTCCGAACGCCACGCCGAAAAAGATCCCGGCGATCGTGCCGACGTTCCCCGGCCTGAGCTCCTGCGCGAATACAACGATGGTGGAGAAGGCGGAGGCCATCACCGCCCCGATGATCACCGTGAGCACGCCCGACCAGAACAGGTTTGCGTAAGGGAGCGCCAGCGTAAACGGCAGCACGCCCAGGATCGAGATCCAGAGGACCAGCTTGCGCCCGAACCGATCACCGATCGGTCCGCCGAAGAACGTGCCCGCCGCCGTCGCCGCTAAGAACACGAACAGGTAAATCTGGGAGGCTTGGACCGATACATTGAATTTTTCGATCAGGTAAAACGTGTAATAGCTTGTCAGGCAAGCCATATAGAAGAACTTAGAAAACGTGAGTGTGAGGAGGACCAGGATTGCCGCAAGGACCTTCCGCGAAGATAGGCCGTGCTGATCCTCTGGCTGAACTCTATTCGGTCGTGACCCTGCTTGCCGCTTGTACCAGGAGCCGACATTTGACAAGATGGCGATGGCGAGCAGGGCGACAAGCGAGAACCAGGCGATGCTCCCTTGCCCGCCGGGGATGACGATGAAGGCGGCCGCGAGCGGACCGATCGCCGAGCCGATATTGCCGCCGACCTGGAAGACCGATTGAGCCAGGCCGTGCCGCCCGCCGGACGCCATTCGGGCGACGCGCGAGGATTCCGGATGAAACACCGATGATCCCATGCCCACCAGGGCGGCCGAGACGAGGAGCTCGGAGAAGCTCGAGGCCACTGACAGGAGCAGGAGCCCGGCGAGCGAAAACCCCATGCCGATGGCGAGCGAATAGGGTTTCGGGCGCCGGTCCGTATAGAAGCCGACCACCGGCTGCAGCAACGACGCGGTCATCTGGAACACCAGCGTGATCAGGCCGATCTGCGTGTAGCTCAGCCGGAACGAGCTTTTCAGCAGCGGGTAGAGCGCTGGAAACAGCGACTGGATTGTATCGTTCAACAAATGAGAGAAGGAGATCGCGAGGAGGATGGCGGTCACAGTCCCGGATTCCGCATGCCCGGCCGGCGCAACGCTGTTCTGGTTCAAATCTCGCTCCGGCTTCCGTGTTGACGTTTCATAAGCCGCCGGGCCAGCGCGCGTCCACCTGCCTGCCGAGCCGCCGGGCAGCCAATTTTCGCGTTGTCGGCCGACGGGGCGACGGAACTCTTTCCAGCCCATCCCGCTTGCTTGTGCCGAGGGCGCCTTGGATCAATGGAGCTTCAGATGAGACGTGCAATGTTGAGCGCGACCGCGGCGGCCGGTCTGGCTCTGGCCAGCAGCGCCGTGGCGCAGGACAGCAGCGGAGGCGGAGGCCAGAACCAACAGATCCTGCCGCAAGGGCAGGGAGGTGGTCGAGGCGATGCTGCAGGAGCGGGAGCGTCCGGCTCCGGCGGAGCAACGACGGCGCCGCAAGGCGGGGCAGAGCAAGGCGGGGCGGAGCAGCCTGCGGCGTTGGATGCAGGCGCATCGGCCGGCGCGGTCGAACAGCCCGCCGGGTCGGCGGGCGCAGATACGCCCGCCCCCGTTCAGCAGCCCGCGGCTGAAGAAGCTGGGGCCGCTGGCGAAGCCGGATCGACCACCGCAGGCGAAACCGGCGCGGACGGCGGATCGGTTGAGGGCGGGACGGCCGGAGCCGAAGCCGGCGTTGGCGATGGCGAGGCTCAAGCTGGCGAGGGCCAAGCTGGCGACGATCAGTCCGCGCAGGACGCGGAAAGCGGGGATGCCCAGGCCGATCAAGGCAACCAGGAGCAGGAAGCCGAGGTCAACCAGGAGCAGAACACCGAGGTCGACCAGGAGCAGAATACCGAGGTCAACCAGGAGCAGAATACAAACGTCAACGTCGAGGTCACAACCGAGCAGCGGACAGTGATCCGGGAGAGCATCATCGAACGTGGCGACTACGACCCGGTCGTCGACATCGATTTCGACATCTCGATCGGGACGGCGGTCCCGCGGACAATCACTTACTATCCGCTCCCGCCGACCATCATCGAGCTGGTCCCCGCATGGAGCGGTTACGTCTTCTTCATTCTAGCGGACGGCAGGATCGTCATCATCGAGCCAAGCGCCTACCAGATCGTTTATGTGATCGCGGGATAGGCCTCCCATGCAGCCGCCCCGGCGCGCAGAGCGGCGGGGCGGCTGCCGTTCCATTTCCGTGGAGCGCGCGGCTTAGCCAAGCGCCCTGGCATTTGCTTGACTTCATCCCAGCCATATCCTATTTCGCAGCCACCGTGTCGTCGGCTCGCGGGCCGCGATCCGCGGGGGTGTAGCTCAGTTGGTTAGAGTGCCGGCCTGTCACGCCGGAGGTCGCGGGTTCGAGCCCCGTCACTCCCGCCATTTCCCTCAATGGAATGGTTCGTTGCACATAGCGCCGTAGCGCTACATCGCCTTTGGATGTGAGCAATTGCTGACCGGATTGCGATTGCCGGAACGGGGCATAGCCGTCTCCTCAACGTTCTCGTCTCGCCAGGAAGGCCACTTCGCACCAGCTATCGGCGAACTGGTAAAACAGCGCGGCGAGTGCGGAAAACTGCACCGTCGTCGTGTTACCGTAATCGCTTTCGGAACCCGCCAGCTTTGTTATCGTTTAAGAGATAGCGATCGACGGGAGAGAGCGATGAGACAAGCGCTGGCAGGTTTTGGGTTAGCGTTGGCGATAGTCAGCGTTCCGGCGAGTGGCTGGGCGGGAGATTTCGATCCGATTCAAGCGGCGATTACAGCCGCCGACTTATTCTCGCAGCGCCAGGATGTTCAGGACGTGCTTGTGCCTCCGCCGCCTAATGGGCCGGCGACACCGATCCCTTTCTGCAGCCCTGGCTCGCCGGTCTGCCCGTAGCCGGTCGGGCGATGCAAGCTGGCGAACGCCGCGGCGCGGCGGAGCCGGGACGACGGAGTCAGGTTAACCCGCATCGGTGGCTCTCCTGACCACTCTCGAAGTGGGTGAAGCGCGCCTGTTCGGCCGAACCTATCAATTTTTTCCCGTTCGTCCAGCGTTGTGGCGCCCTA
>JACCSN010000214.1 GCA_013812985.1 Hyphomicrobiales bacterium
CGGCAACACCGTCGTACTGACCGCGGAAAACCCGTGTAAAGCTCGAAGTGAGGAGGACAGCAGCCTTCACGGCGAGCATGGTCAAAAAAACGACGGCATTGCCATGTCGATCTTCGTTTGTGGCGCAGGTCGCGCGGTATAGCCTCGCTTCGGGGTGCCTCATCGAGATCGGTTTCCGGAATCCGAGTCCGTCGCAGCAGGCGTGTGCCCAACATGAATAGTGAGCACGTGTTCGATGTTGTCGTCCGAGGCGGCCGTGTCGTGCTGCCCGACGCCACCCGAGAACTCGACATCGGCATCCGGGGCGGGATGATCGCCGCGCTCGGCTCCGATCTTCCGGCGGGGGGAGCCGAGATTTCGGCCCGGAACCGCCTCGTGCTGCCGGGTGGGGTGGACAGCCACTGCCACATGGACCAGCAGCCTTGGGAAGGCCGGTCGACGGCCGATGATTTCAACACCGGCACGCTGTCGGCCCTCTGCGGCGGGACCACCACGGTCGTCCCATTCGCCATGCAGATGCGCGGCCAGTCGCTAGCGGCGATAGTCGCCGACTATCACGAGCGGGCGCGCCCAAAGGCGCATATCGATTATGGATTCCACCTCATCGTCGGCGACCCGTCCCCGGAGGTCTTGCGGAGCGAGATCCCGGCGCTGGTCGCGGAGGGCTGCACCTCGATCAAGATCTATCTCACCTATGAGGGATTGAAGCTCGACGACTACGAGGTGCTGAACGTGCTGGACCTGGCGCGTTCCGAAGGCGCCATGGTCATGGTCCATGCCGAGAACGACGCCTGCATCCGCTGGCTGACGGACCGCTTCATCGCCGCGCGCAAGACGCAGCTCAAATACCACGTGCTCGCGCATCCCGACATTGGCGACCGCGAGGCGACTTTTCGCGCGATCAGCCTGTCCGAGCTGATCGAAACGCCCATCCTTGTGAGCCACGTGGCGGCGGCGGGGGCCGTCGAGGAAATCCGACGCGCCAAGGCCCGCGGCTTGCCGATCCATGCCGAGACCTGCCCTCAATACCTCTTTCTCTCGGCCGAGGACATCGACACTCCGGACCTGTCCGGCGCGACATGCGTCTGCACCCCGCCGCCGCGCGACAAGTCCAACCAGCCCGCGATCTGGGCCGGCATCCTGGACGGCACGCTCGAGGCCTTCACGTCCGACCACTCGCCCTGGAATTTTGCGGACAAGATCGCCGGCGGTCCGGACACGCCGTTCCACCGTATCCCCAACGGCATTCCAGGCATCGAGACGCGGTTGCCGCTCCTTTTCTCGGCTGGCGTGAACGGCGGACGGCTATCTCTGCAGAAATTTGCCGACCTCACGGCCGGCGCTCCGGCGCGCCTCTTCGGCCTGCATCCGCGGAAGGGCACTGTAGCCATCGGAGCCGACGCAGACCTCGCGATCTGGGACCCCGAGCGGGTTGTCACGATCGAAAACGGTTTGCTGCACCATGCCGTCGACCACACGCCCTATGCGGGCCAGACAGTACGCGGCTGGCCGGTGATGACGATCTCGCGCGGCGAACTGGTCTGGAATGACGGGGAGGTTCTGTCGAGGCCTGGCCGTGGACAGTTCATCGCCCGGCAGCGCCCGTTTCCTCCGCAACAGCGTCTCTCGACGGTCCTTGAGTCGTGAGCGGCGAGACCGTCGCCCGCCTTGACCTCTTTTGCCTTTCCAAGCAGGTCTCGAGATGACGCTTCTAGTGACTGGCGGGGCCGGTTTCGTCATGAGCGTGCTGGCGCGAACCTGGCTCGATCGGGACGCCGCGGCGCGCACCGTCATCCTGGACCGGGCCGGTCTCGACTGCATGGCGGAGCGATACTTCGCTTCGGTACGCGATAGGCTCTCAGTCATCACCGGCGACATCAGCAATCCGTCCGATTGGGTCCCGGCGCTCGACGTTCTTGAAATCAGCGCCGTCGTCCACGGCGCGACGATTACCCCCATCTCGCGCGGAACAGCGGCAGAATCAAAAGTGCAGCCCGAAGCCGAAGACCCGGCCCGCATCGTCGACGTGAACCTGATGGGAACGGTCCGGATGCTCGATTGGGTTCGCTCCCGCCCCGGCGTAAAGCGCTTTATCTACGTCAGCTCGGGTTCCGTTTACCGGCACCACGGCCCGGACTGGAGCGGGGAGCCGCTTCCCGAGGACGGCTATGTCGCGCCGCTGACGCTCTACGGGATCTCGAAGTTCGCGACGGAGATGGTGGTGAACCGTTACGCCGATCTCTTCGGGCTGTCGGCGCTCTCGGTGCGGCTGGCCTCCGTTTACGGACCCATGGACCGGGTAACGGCGAGCCGGAACTTTCGTCATGTCCCCAACCGCGTGGCGCATATGGCGCTGACCGGCGAGACAGTGCGCCCCAACAGCCTCGAGGCGGTCGGCGACTACGTGCAGTCCACCGATGTGGCGCGAGCGATCCTCGCCCTCTTGGCCGCGCCTCAGCTGCGCTACCGGCACTACAATATCGGCAGCGGGGTCGTGACCACGACTGGCGACTTCCTCCGCTGGGCGGCCGAGCGCGCGCCGGACCTGCGGGTCGAAGTCAGCCCCGCCGACACGGCCAACATCGTCCAGGACCCGTGGCGCACGGGCGGAATGTGGGGCGTCTACGACCTAGCCCGAATCGAGCGGGACACCGGGTGGAGACCCCGGCCCGCCAGGGAAGCCTTCCTCGAATACATGGACTGGATCACCGCCAACGAGGCGCTCGACACGAAAGCGTAAGCCGATGTCTCACACAGCCGTAGAACCGTATAGGCCTCGGCGGCTGGATGACGGGCTGAGGCGCGAGCAGCCGCGCCGGCGCAATGCCACCAAGTCCGGTCAGGGCTCGCCCGCGCCGATGTCCTCCCGCCGACGCGCCACGTAGGCGTCCAGCTCCTCGCGGATCGCCGGGTCCATCGCCGGCTCCTGGTATTCGCGGAGCGCCTGCTGCCAAAGCTCGGTCGAGCGCTCAAGCGCATCCTGCGCCCCGGCCTCCTCCCAGCTCCCGTAATTCTGCCAGTTGGAGAGCATCGGCCGGTAGAACGCCGCCTCATACCGGGCCATCGTGTGCTCGGAACCGAAGAAGTGCCTGCCGGTCGGGACGGCCTTGATCGCCTCGAATCCAAGGTCGTCTTCCTCTAACGGCATCGGCCGGAGGAACTCCATCATGTTCTGGAGGATCTCCACGTCGAGGACGAGCTTCTAGTACCGCATCACAGAGGTTGTGACGTGTTGAGGCTCGGTCATTTTAGGATGGGCAGGTTCTCCGGGGCGACGAGCAGTTCGATGCTGCGGGCGACCCCGGGCTGGCGGCGAATCATGCCGACGCGCTCGAGGGTGAGGACCATCTGGTGGACGGAAGGTGGGCTGACGCGGAAATGGCGCTGCATGTCGGCTTCGGCGGGCGGGCGTCGGAACATGCGCGAGTAGGCGTGGATGAAGGCCAGATACTGGCCCTGTTTCTCGGTGAAGCTTTGGTCGCTGGCGATGGGGTGAGCGTCGCCTGATTTTGGAGTCATCTGCCGATTCGTCTCGCGTTTCCGACAAGGAGGCCGAGATGAATGTACGGTATCGGGTCGAGCTGAGCCAAGCCGAGCGCGGTGAGCTCACCACGATGTTGAGCGGGGGCAAGCATGCCGCCCGCAAGCTCAAGCGAGCCCAGATTTTGTTGGCGGCCGACGCGGGCGGCAGCGACGACGCGATTGCCCGCACCGTCGCGGTGGGCGGTTCCACCGTGTACCGGACCAAGCGGCGCTTCGTGGAAGGCAATCTGGAACGGGCGCTGACTGAAGAGCCGCGTCCTGGAGCGGAGCGCAAGCTCACGGGCAAGGAAGAAGCCTTGCTCGTGGCGACGGCCTGCTCGACCCCGCCCGAGGGTCGCGCCCGCTGGACGCTGGAGCTCTTGGCCGACGCGATGGTCAAGCTCACCGAGCACGAGAGCCTGTCGGGCGAGACGGTGCGCCGGCGGCTCGCCGAAAACGGCCTCAAACCCTGGCGAAGGGACATGTGGTGCATCCCCAAGGTCGATGGCGAGTATGTCGCCCGCATGGAGGACGTGCTCGATCTCTATGCCGAGGCGCCCGATCCCAGGCGGCCGGTGGTCTGCTTCGACGAGAGCCCGGTCCAGCTCATCGGCGAGGTGCGCCAGCCCATCCCGGCCGAGCCGGGCCAACTCGAACGCTACGATTACGAGTACCGCCGCAAAGGCACAGTCAACCTCTTCATCTGCCTCGACGCGCACCGGTCTTGGCGCAAGGTCAAGGTCACCGAGCGGCGTGCGGCAGAAGACTACGCCCAATGCATGCGCGAACTAACCGACACCCACTATCCCGATGCTGAACGTATCCGCGTCGTGCAGGACAACCTGTCCACCCACTCGGCCGGCGCCTTATACGAAGCTTTCCCGCCAGCCGAAGCCCGCCGCATCTTGCGTCGACTGGAATTCCATTACACGCCCAAGCACGCGAGCTGGCTCAACATGGTCGAGATCGAGATCGGCGTGCTGCGCGGTCAGTGCCTGGACCGAAGGATCGACGATCCAAAGCGCCTCGTCGGCGAAATCGCCGCTTGGGAACGACACCGCAACGCCGCCGGAGACCGTATCAAATGGATGTTCACAACCGACAAAGCCCGCGTCAAAATGGGCCGCGCCTATCCGGAA
>JACCSN010000222.1 GCA_013812985.1 Hyphomicrobiales bacterium
ACGTTCATCGGGCTCTCGATCGCCGTGCCGCAGATCTCGCCATCGCCTTGGGCCGCATGCGTGTCGCCAACGGAGAACAAAGCACCTTCGACCTCCACCGGCAGGTAGAGCACCGTGCCGGCGGCGAGATCGCGGATGTCGAGATTGCCACCCATCCGGCGCGGCGGCACAACCGAATGGAGCCCCGGCTCGGCCGGCGCGAGTCCGATGGTGCCGGCGAACGGTTTCAGCGGCACGCGGGCGGCGGAGGAAAAGAGCGCCGGGGTCAAGCCTCCCTTGTCGTAGGACCAGAGATGCAGCGCCGGATCTCCGAATTGGTCGGCGAGCAGTCCGAAGCCGGGAATATTCGCCGTCCAGCCGAAGCCGGACGGCCGAAATTCCTCGATCGTCACCTTCAGGGCATCGCCCGGCTCCGCACCGTCAACGAAGATCGGCCCGGTGACCGGGTTCACCTTGCCGAAATCGAGCTTCGCCACGTCCGCCACCGTGCTTGCCGGCGAGAGCTGGCCGCCCGACGCGTCGAGGCACTCGAACTCAAGCGTCGCGCCGGGGCTGACCGTCGCCGCGGGTGGGATCGAACGATCCCACCCGAAGTGATGATGCCGGCCGTGGATCGTATGGCCGTCCCTATTGTGCATCGGTGACGAACACGTAGTCGTAGGCGATCGGGATGTGCACGGGGTCGACATAAAGTGAGGCGTCGCCGCCCATGCGCGGCGAATGCATGGTGAAGCGCTGCTCGTTGAAGACCGGCGCCCAGGGCGCGTCCTCCATGACCTTCAGGAAGACGTCGCGCCATTTCCCCTCGCGCTCAGCCGCTTTCGCCGGATCGACGATGGCGTCGGCTTGCGCCGCTTGGCTGTCCAGATCCGCGTTGCAGTACCACGACCAGTTCCAGCCGCCCTGCACCGCCCCGCCGCAGCCGAGGATGGGGCCGTAGAAATTCGACGGGTCCGGAAAATCGGCGATCCACGCCATGCCGCCCGACCAGATCATCGGGGCGGAGCCGTCGCCGCCGGCCGCGATCACATTCGCCTGGGCCAGCGACTTGATCTCCGCCTTGATGCCGATGGCCGCCAGATCCTGCTGGATCGCCTGGGCGATGCGTGGGTTCGGGTCGGTGTTGTTGGAGTAAAGCTCGGTCGTGAAACCGTCGGGGTGGCCGGCTTCGGCAAGAAGCGCCTTCGCCTTCTCAACATCGAACGCGTAGCCCGGATGGTCCTTGGCGTAGCCGGGCATCGTCGGCGGCAGCGGCTGGTTGGCGGGCACCGCGCGGTTGTTGATGATGCGGACGATGCGGTCCTTGTTGATCGCCATGTTGACGGCCTGGCGGACCTTCGCATTGTCGAAGGGCGGCGTCTTCACGTTCATGGTGACGTAGCCGGTGTGCAGCTGACCGCCCTCGACGATCCAGTCCTTGTATTGCGTGTCGTTGCGCACCTGGAGGAACTGCGCCGGCGGGATCGGGTCGCCGAGCACGTCGACCTCGCCGCGCTGCAGCCGCAAGAGCGCAACGTTCGGCTCCTGGCCGATCTCGAAGGTGATCCGATCGAGGTTCGGCACGCCTTCGCGCCAGTAATCCGCGTTTTTCTCCAGCACCACGCGTTGGCCGAGCGTCCACTCGGCCAGCTTGTAGGCGCCGGTGCCGACCGGATTCTTGCCGAAATCGGGCCCGTGCTTCTCTACTTCCTCCTTCGGGACGACATGGGCGAAATTGATCGCCATGACATGCAGGAAGGTGGCGTCCGGTCGCGACAGCTGGAAGCGGATCGTCTGCGGATCGACGACCTCGATCCCCTCGGCGTTCGGCGATGTCCCGCCGGTCACTGCCTCGACGCCCGTGATGGAGCCGAAGAAGCCCGCGCCCGGGCTCTGCGTCGCCGGATTGAGCACGCGCTCGATGGAATATTTGATGTCCTCGGCCGTCATCTCCCGGCCGTTATGAAATTTCACGCCGGGGCGGAGCTTGAAGGTGAATGTCATGCCGTCCGGTGAGATCTCGTAGCTCTCGGCAAGATCGGGCCGGAGCGTCGTCGTGCCCGGTTCGTAATCCATCAGGCCGTCGAACAGGCTCTTGATGATCGACCAGTTCTGCCAGTCATAGCCGATGGCCGGGTCGAGGGTGGACACGTCGTCCTTATAGGTGACGATGATCTCGCCGCCTTTCGGGTCGTCCTGCGCGAAAGCCGGGGCCGCGGCGGCGAGCGCCAGGGCCGCGACGGTCGAAAGAAGTATTCTTCTCATATGAACGATCTCCATAGGCAGCCAGAATAGTGATGGCTGCGTGCGCGCAGCGTAGCCCGGATGCAGCGTCAGCGAAATCCGGGGATCAGCCGATCCGCTCACCGAACACCGTCCGACCCTCATTCAAATCTCCGCCCCAATCTTCCGGCAGCCATCCGCGCCGAACATAGAGATGGAAGGACGAGTAGGGCCAGTCGCCAACGCGGGAAACCAGCCCGTGCCTGGCGGGATTGAAATGGACCTAGTCAAAGTGGCGCGCGAAATCATCGTCATCGCGAATGGTGTGTTCCCAGAACCGGCGCTTCCTTTCCAGTTTCTCTAGTTTTTGGTGCATGTCGGAGCGGCTTGCAAACCCAACTGTTCGGATTAAATAGCAGGATGGTCGTTGTCCATCGCGCCCACGGGTTTCGGTTTGTGATCTACACGTTCGATCATGAGCCCGCACATGTCCACATCACCGGTCCAGGACAGGCGAAAGTCAACCTGCTTGGGCCTGATGGAACGCCGGAACTGGTATCCAGCATCGGCATCAGGCGCAGAGACATGCGGCGACTGATGGTCGAGATATCCGGACATCGAGACCACCTGCTGCGAGAGTGGGAGCGTATTCATGGTCGACCTGACTGATGCACAGATGAAGGCAGCCGAGGCTCGGGGTCGCAAGTTGCTCCAAGCTGAACCGCGCGCTGGAGCCGCCCATTTCGATCGAATAACGGGCCAAGTGGTGGTCGAGCTGGTCAACGGGTGCACCTTTGCCTTCCCCGCGCGGCTGGTAGAGGACCTGCACGGCGCTAGCCATGACGCTCTTGCCCTTATCGAGGTGGACGGAGCCGGGTTCAATCTCCATTGGCCAAAGCTGGACGCCGACCTCTACGTCCCGGCATTGGTATCGGGCATTTTCGGCACGCGAGAATGGATGGCACGCGAGTTCGCTCGCATGGCTGGGCAGTCGAAGTCGCCGGCGAAGGCGGCCGCGGCGAGGGCGAATGGGGCTAAGGGCGGGCGTCCCCGCAAGCAGGCGTAGCTCCCCGCGGCTTGTGCGCGGGTCGATCGATAAACCTATCCACGCACCGTGCCCGCAGGGGCCGTCGATCAAGTCGCCACCCCGATCATGCGCCAGCGTAGAAAAACGAATACAGCCAGTCACGCAGACGGGAAACAAGCCGCGATTGAAAGACTGGCGATTTTGCTCGGCAGTCTACCCGGCCGCAGGGCGTGCGGGCCATCCGCGTGATGATGCACCGCGCGGCGCTCGGGAACTTGAAACGCAAGGCGAATTCTGGGAGGCTCCGCCGCCCATAGAACCCAAGGAGCAATGCCAATGTCGGATATTCTCGCCTCACGTCGCAGCATAGTCGCGACAGCCGCAATTCTGCCGTTTGCCGTAATGGCTGGGCTAACTTCCGCCGGAGCTGCTCAGCCCAACATGGAGGCCGCGCTCCGATCGTTGCGCGAGGCTCGCGCGTCGCTGGAAAAGGCTTCCGCCGACAAAGCCGGGCACAGGGTCAAGGCGATAGACCTGGTCAGCCAAGCCATTGAGCAAGTCAGGCTTGGAATAGAGGCCGGGGAGAGCTGATCGGACCCGACCAAAAGCTGCCGAGCCGAACGGAAATTCAGCTCGGCATCCAATCCATGGTGCGCCGCGGCAAACGGCTCACCGCAGTTTGATGCGCGGATCGATCAGCGGCGCGATCAAGTCGGCCAGGAGGTTGCCGATCACGATCGCCACGGCGGAGACGAGCGTCACCCCCATAATGATCGGGATGTCGATGCGCTGGATGGCCTGCCAGGCGAGCTGGCCGATGCCGGGCCAGCCGAAGACGCTTTCCACCACCACGATGCCGCTCATGAAGAGGCCGATGTCGATGCCGATCATCGCGATGATCGGCAGCAGCGCGTTGGGGAGCGCGTGGCCGAGAACCACATGCAACCGCGACAGGCCCTTCGCGCGCGCCGTGCGGACGTAATCCTGCCGCAGCACGTCGAGCATGGAGGAGCGCATCATGCGCGCATACCAGCCGGCGCCGAGCAGGCCGAGCGTCAGCGACGGCAGGACGAGATGCGCGAACGTGCCGTAGCCGCCGATCGGGAACCAGCCGAGCTTCACGGCGAAGACATAGAGCAGGAGGATGCTGACGACGAATTGCGGCGCCGACACGCCGACGAAGGAGAGCACCATCAGCGCCTGATCGGTCGCCCGGCCCCGGCGCAGCGCCGCGACGACGCCCATGGTCAGCCCCAGCGCCAG
The DNA here is from genome assembly GCA_013812985.1 of Hyphomicrobiales bacterium. The sequence goes on from JACCSN010000222.1 coordinate 4,493, forward strand.
CTCGCAGAGGATCGCGCCGGCCATGAGGAGCAAGCTCGCCGGCAGCCG
>JACCSN010000238.1 GCA_013812985.1 Hyphomicrobiales bacterium
ATCTTAGGCTCGTCCTGGGCGAGCTTTACGAAGGGGAAGCCATTGCCTTCCACCTTCAGCACGGCCAGATCCGTCCGGTCGTCCTTGCCGACCAGCGTCGCGTCGAGCTCGCGGCCGTCATCGGTGATGACCTTGTATTCGCGGGCGTCGCTGACAACGTGGTTGTTGGTGACGACGTAACCGTCCTCGGAAACGAAGAAGCCCGAGCCCTGGCTCATGCCGCGATCACCGCGGAAGGGCTGCAGCGGGGCATTCTCGTCGCCGCGCGGCATTCCGAAACGGCGGAAGAACTCGTTCAGCGGGTGATCCTCGGGGAGGTCGTCAAACCCTTCCGGCATGCGGCCCTGCGTGCCGCGATTGGCGACGGGCTCCGCGTTGTTCTTCACCTGGACGCCGACGACGGCCGGCTTCACCGTCTCGACGATGGCGCTGAAATCGGCCGGCGCCGCGGCCTGCACCGCGACCGGCACCTCGACCGGCGCGGCGAGCGCGATCTGGCCGTCGGAGAGCATGACGCCGGTCGCGCCAGCCACTCCGACCGTCAAGACGCTCGCGAGCAGCGCATTGCGGATGCGCCCGGCTCGCGTGGATGATTTGCTGTTTTCCGACATTGATCTTCAAGCTCCGTATCTCATGTGTGTCCGCCCCGTCAGACGGGGCGGACTGGAGGCTGCGCCAGACGCCGATCGGGGGGCGAAACTCGACGCCTGCGCAGACCAAGAGATAGGAACTCCAGCCTTACCGCCGAATGGCTTGGCGATTAATTTTTGGAAAGCTAGACTGGCCCGATGCAACGCCCGTACGCCGGAAGTGGCATTGGCCTTGAGCGTTACTGCGCCGCTTCGGCGATGCGCTGCATCTGCAGTTGCCGAGCGAGCCATAATGGCGGCAAGCGGTCGCCTGTAACAACGCGATTGACTTCGCGGACCATCTTGGCTTCCACCACTGCGCCGAGCGGCAGCTTGTGCTCGTGGTACATCCAGGACGAAACTTCGACCCAATCCCAAAGGGGGCTATCCGTCGTCACCCGGGCAACCGGGTGAGGAAACGCCTGCGCGCGTTCACCCTTCGCGTAAAGTGAAATTGCCGCGCGCCCCATACCCGTTCTTTTCGCAATATCGGAAGCATTGACGAGGTAATCCGGCTCAACGCGCTCGATGTTCGCACCGGCACGTTTCACATCGCGCAATGCTGAGAACAAAGCAGCGCTGAAGCTTCGGGCTTTTCGATCAAACTCCAGAACGACTAGCCCTTTTTGCATGGAAAGAGTGGCGTCGTCGCAACCGGCGGCATAAAAGCGGTCTGCAAAATCCGCAGTTCTCGTGTCCACGCCAGATCCGACAATGGTGAAGTTATGCGTTTTCATAAGCCACCTTTTCAGTGACATTCAGGACAGCGATTCACAGCGCGAAGAATGCCCCTCGCGTGGTTCTCCGAGCTTTTCGGCGTTGACCAGATTACCACCATGCATCCCTCTCGAGTTCCCAGTGGGCAGTAAAGATGACCCCATGCATGGCCGGCAGACCTGTGAACGACCCATCCCCGGCCTTCAGCATACCGGACAGCCGCTTCAAGTTCTTTACTTGGATGACGCGATCTGGGCATCACGTCGCCCTTATAAATACAGACTGTAAACGTTTGTCAACACTCTTGGTTCCTGAATCCGGTGAATTGCCGACGAGGGGGATGTCAGCACCGCCTAAAGATGCCGGACGCTGCTCCTCATAATCGCCTCTGCCCCAACTCGGGGTCCCGCTTGACAATCCCTATTCCCGAAGCATCCGCGCCACCCGCTCCTCCTCATCGGCCGTCAGAGCCTCTGCTCCCGGCGGAGCAACGCGCCGCGCCCAGGTCAGCGCAACCGCTCCGCCCGCCACCAGCACGATCACCGGCGTCAGCCACAAGAGCAGCGTCGTCGCCCCGAAAGGCGGCCGGAGCAGGATGAAATCGCCGTAGCGGGCGACGAGATAGTCGCGAACGCCGGCGTCGCTGTCGCCGGCCTGCAGCCTTTGGCGGACGAGAATGCGCAGGTCGCGCGCCAGCGGCGCGTCGGAATCGTCGATCGACTGGTTCTGGCAGACGAGGCAGCGGAGCCCGACCGAAATCTCCCGCGCGCGGCGCTCCAAGCCCGGGTCGGCGAGCTGCTCGTCCGGCTGGACCGCCCCCGCCGCGCCCACCCAAAGCAGAAGCACAAGGAGCGCAAGCCGGATCACGCCGGCGCCGCCTCGCGCCGCCGCGGAACGCTTCGCCGCGCCGCGCCGAATCGCAGCCGCCGGTCGGACAAGGAGAGCCCGCCGCCGGCCGCCATGACCAGCGCCCCGAGCCAGATCAACGTCACCAGCGGCTTGTAGGAGGCGCGCACTGCGATCGCCCCCTCCGGCGTGGCGTCGCCGAGGCTGAGGTAAAGCTGCGAGAACCCGATCGTCGCGATCGCCGCTTCCGTCGTCGCCATCTGTCGCGCTGCGTAGAAGCGCTTGGCCGGGGCGAGCGGGAAAGTCGCGCCACCGTTCCGCGACGCAGCGAACTGCGCCCGCTCCTCGCGATAATTCGGCCCGGTCGCCGGCGAGAGCCCCTGGAAGCGCAGCGAATAGCCCGCGACCTCGACCGCCTCGCCGGGCTTCAGCGCCACGACCTTCTCCGTTTGATACGCAGTGGTGGCGACGATGCCGATCACCGTCACGCCGACGCCGGCATGGGCGAGCATGGAGCCGAAGGCGGAACGCGGCAGCCCCGCGAAGCGGGAGAGGCTGGTCCCGGCGCCGACCCGAAACAGCCGCGTCCGCTCCGCCAAATCCGCAAAGCTGCCGAGAATGAGCCAGGCGCCGAGGCCGATCCCGAACGGCGCCAGCACGCCGTGCCGCCCGGCGAGCACAAAGGTGAGCGCCACGGCGCCGAGCGCCGCCGCCATCGCCACCATGAGCCGCTGCGCCGTCCCCGGCAGATCGCCCCGCTTCCAGGCCAGCATCGGCCCGAACGGCACCGCCATCAGCACCGGGATCATCAGCGGCCCGAAGGTGAGGTGGAAGAACGGCGCGCCGACCGAGATCTTGTCGCCGGTCACCGCCTCCAAAGCAAGCGGGTAGAGCGTGCCGACGAGCACGGTCGCGGTCGCCGCGACGAGAAACAGATTATTGAAGACCAGCGCCCCTTCCCGGCTCACCGGCGCGAAGATCCCGCCCTGCTTCATCTCCGGCGCGCGCCAGGCGAAGAGCGCCAGCGCGCCGCCGATGAAGAGCGTCAGGATGCCTAGGATAAAGACGCCGCGGGTGGGGTCGGACGCGAAGCTATGCACCGAGGTGAGCACGCCGGAGCGGACGAGAAATGTCCCGAGCAGCGACAGCGAGAAGGTCAGGATGGCGAGCAGCACGGTCCACACCTTCAGCGCGCCGCGCTTCTCCATGACCACCGCGGAATGCAGCAGCGCCGTGCCGGCGAGCCAAGGCATGAAGGAGGCGTTCTCGACCGGGTCCCAGAACCACCAGCCGCCCCAGCCGAGCTCGTAATATGCCCAATAGGAGCCCATCGCGATGCCCGCGGTCAGGAACATCCAGGCCGTGAGCGTCCACGGCCGGACCCAGCGCGCCCAGGCGGAATCAATGCGCCCTCCCAACAGCGCCGCGACCGCGAAGGAGAAGGCGACGGAGAAGCCTACATAGCCGAGGTAAAGCATCGGCGGATGCACCGCCAAGCCGATATCCTGCAGGATCGGGTTGAGGTCGCGACCTTCCAGCGGCGCCGGCGCCAACCGCGCGAACGGATTGGAGGTGAACAGGATGAAAAGGAGGAACGCCGACCCGATCCAGCCTTGGACGGCGAGCACGCGAGCCCGAAGCGCCGCCGGCAGCCCGTTCCCGAAGGCAGCGACCATCGCGGTGAAAAGGCTGAGGATCAGCACCCAAAGCAGCATGGAGCCTTCATGGTTGCCCCACACGCCGGTGAATTTGTAGAG
>JACCSN010000248.1 GCA_013812985.1 Hyphomicrobiales bacterium
GGACCCTCGCCCTTGCGGTAGACGGTCCGCTCGCGGCCAGCATGTGCGAAGGGAAAGGTTTTGAAGTCGGTCAGCCGGTCCATGACCCTCAACGCGCAATCCCCTGCTCCGGCGCCAACAAAAGATCAAATCCGACGGGCTTGTGGCCCGTGGAACATCATTTTCCTTTGGTGTGTTGGGTATTCTCACGCGGAGCAGATCGATGGAACCCGCGTGAAAAACTCGGGCGTTCGGATGGCAAGCGGATACACCGGTCGAACGTTCACCTCGACATCATAGGTTCGCACCAGGGCGAGAATGCGGTCCAGGGCGATGCAGCAATACGGGCTCCGGAAGGACCAGAAGAGATCAAACGAGAGAGTCACCGGCTGCTCCGCTTCCTGGCGAGACGAATGTTATCCGAATGACCCAGGCCTCCTTAACCCGCCGGCGGAGGCGCGCCAGCAGCGCACGACCGTAAATGGAATTGTCCGTCGCGGCATTCAGCTGCCCTGCAGCCATCGTTCAAGAACCGGCAGGAGGCGGTCTGCAGGCTGGTACCCCTGCGTAACGATGGCGTATTCGGCTCGATCGCCGGCCCCAGCGAGGAGTGTCGGGAATCCCGTAATGCCGGCGCGCTGGGCAATTGCGAAGTCGGCCCAGGTCTCCTGCTTTGCCTGCTCGGTTCGAAAAGCATCCAGGAATTCCTCGCGATTGAGGCCGATCGCAGCGGCCAGGTCCGCTAGCACCTCCTCGTTGGTCACGTCGCGGTTCTCGGCGTAGAACGCCGCGTGCACCAATCGCAAGTAAGCAAGCGCCTGCTCCATGCCGCTCCTGCGGACTGCCACCACTGCCTTCGAGGCGGGTTCGGTGTCGTAAACGAACCCATCTCGGTCGAAGAAGCGCATATCGAACGGCTGGCCGGACGCTTCGTGCACGTGCTCCCAATGCTCGCGGATTGTGCGCTTGCCGGCCTCGTCCAGCGGTTTGGTCGTGCCTGGACGAAGTCCGCCCATGATCAGCCGGATCGGCAAGGCATCGCCGAACCGGTCATAGATTGCGGCCACGACGGGCGAGAAGCCCCAGCACCAGGAGCACATCGGGTCGGCGACATAGATGAGATTCGGGCCGGGCATCTTCGCGTTCTTTTCGTGCAGGCCCCAGTAGCTGTAAATGCTAAACACGACGATGTCGTTGCAGTCGGCCGCGAGAACCAGCCGATCAAGACATTGGCGGAGTTCGCATCATTCTCGACCGAAGCATTGGACGTCGGTAGGCTTGGGCGCTCCTTCTGGCGCACTCCTCGGGACGGGGATCAAGACGAGAGGGATTTCCATGATTTCCGACTATTCACGGGCGTTAATCGTGGGGGTAGGTGATGGCCTAAGTGCCTCGCTCGCTCGTTTGCTGGCGCGCGAGGGAATGCAGATCGCTTTGGCAGCCCGCAACATTGACAAGCTTGATGAGCTGAAAGCCGAGACCAACGGCCTTGCTGTTTCGTGTGACGTCGCGGATCGGACCCAGGTCTCGGCTTTATTCCAAACCTTGGATGACGCATGTGGCGCGCCCGACGTCGTAATCTTCAATCCGAGTCGGCGCACGCGGGGCTCCATTGTCGAGCTCGACCCCGGTGCGGTGGCCGAAGCGCTGCAAGTATCCGCGTACGGCGGCTTCCTCGTGGCTCAGGAGGCGGCGAAACGCATGCTTCTGAGGCAATCGGGCGCGCTGGTTTTCACGGGCGCCTCGGCGAGCGTGAAAGGCTATCCCAACTCGGCGCCCTTCGCCATGGCGAAGTTCGCGCTGCGCGGTCTAGCTCAAAGTCTCGCGCGCGAACTGCAGCCGCAAGGCATCCACGTTGGGCACGTGGTGATTGATGGCGCTATCCGAAGCCCCGCGCGAAGTGAGCCGCCTGATCAGCCGGACAGCATGCTCGATCCTGATGCGGTCGCTCGGGTCTATTTGGGACTGCTTCGGCAGGATCGCAGCGCATGGTCGTGGGAAGTCGAGGTGCGGCCCTGGACCGAGCGGTTCTAGCGTCGGTCCCCGACACCAAGATCCTCCGCGATGTCGCGTTCTGTCGCCGCGCGGCCCTTTTCGATCGCGGAAGGCTCCTCTTCGGTATAGCCGGATTCCAGTCGAAATCTCGACGGGTCTATACCATAAGCAGTGCGGAAGGCCCGGGAAAAGTAGCTCCGGCTGGTATACCCGATGCTCGAGGCAATGACCTTCACCGGCAGATCGGTCGCGCGCAGAAGATGAGCGGCGAGGCGTAAACGGACCTGCTGAACGTATTCAATCGGGCCCTCGCCGAAGGCCCCGGAAAAGCTCTTGGCGAAGCTGGACCGGCTCATGCCAGCAACGGCCGCCAAGCTTTGTACGCTATGACCGGCGGCAGGGCGCTCGATGATAGCCGCCAGCGCACGGGCCCGACGCGCATCCGTAAAGAGGCGGTAAGAAAGGTGACCCGACGTTCACCCTCATCAGGATGGCGCCGAAGCAGAAGAATAAGACATTGCTTCATCAGGGCTTCCGTGAGTGCCTGGGTTCCGATGCCGGGCTTGGAAACTTCCTGGAGCAGCAACTCAAAAGCTTTCCGAACCGTATCGCCTTAAAGACCACGCGCACGCATGGACGCCGCCCGTTCGGGAACCGGGAGATCCTCTGGACGGCCGCTGCCTCGGCATCGGTCCGCATCGGCAAGGGCGCATCCGCAATCCGATGATGAACGT